>DASZFX010000466.1:0-7287 GCA_035939375.1 Roseiarcus sp. | reverse complement strand
GACATCCGCAGCCGATGCATTTGGTGAGCCCGGATTTGAGGCGCTGGAGTTCGGCGATCCGCTGATCGATCCTTTTCGACCATGAGCCCGAAAGCCGCTCCCAGTCGCCGCGCGTCGGCGCGTGATCTTTGGGGAGCTTTGCGAGTTCGGCCCCGATCTCTTCGAGCGTCAGCCCGATCCGCTGGGCGAAGACGATGAAGGCGATGCGCCGCAAGGCCGAACGCGGGTAGCGGCGATGGCCGGAACCCGCCCGCTCCGACACGATGAGCCCTTTCTCTTCGTAGAATCGCAGGGCTGAAGAAGCGACGCCGCTGCGCCGCGCCGTCTCGCCGATTGTCAACACGGTCTCCACGAAAACGAGAAGAGCACGAATCCGGCTTGACTTCAAGTTCACTTTAACTTGTAGGTAAGGCGCTCCATCCAATGGGGAGCTCTCTCCAATGCGAAAAGACATGGATTTTGCCGACCTGCGCGTCGCCGTCACCGGCGGCACGTCCGGCCTTGGACTGGCGCTGGTGCGGCTCTTGAGCGCGCACGGCGCCCGCGTCGCCTTCATCGCCCGCAGCGTCACGTCCGTCGAGCGAACCGCCGGCGAGATCGGAGCCCATGGAATCGTCGGCGATATCGGCCGCAAGAGCGACATTCATCCGATCGCTTTGCAGATATTGAGCGCCCTCGGCGGCATTGACGTACTCATCAACAACGCATCGAGCCTCGGCCCCACGCCGCTCGCGCTATTGTCCGATACCGAATGCGAAGAACTGGAGGAGGCGCTCGCGGTCAATCTCGTCGGCGCGTTTCGCTTGACCAGGGCGCTCTTCGGCGCGCTGGCGGCCTCGGCGCGCGATGGACGCGGCGCGCTCGTCGTCAATATTTCGAGCGACGCCGCGGTCTGCGCCTATCCCGGCTGGGGAGCTTACGGCGCGAGCAAAGCTGCGCTGCGTCATCTGACGGCGATCTGGGACAAGGAAGAAAAGGACGACGGCGTGCGCTTCCTGTCGCTCGATCCCGGCGACATGGATACGCCGCTTCATGCATTGGCGGCGCCTGAAGCCGATCCCGCAACGCTGAAGCGTCCCGAGGATTCCGCGGTGGAAATCGCCGAGAGGATCCTTGCCGCATTGCCGCGCGGCGCCATGCGCCTCGTCGGGACAGGCGCATGATCGCCGCCGAGCGGCTCGATCGCTGCGGCGGCAAGCTCCTCGCCATCGACGCGAAAGGAGCGATGCGACGCATGCCCCGCGGCGAACTGGCCGGTCTCTTTTATCCTGGCGATCTCGTCGTGGCGAATGACGCCGCAACATTGCCGGCAAGCTTGCCGGGAATGCATATCGCCAGCGGCGCGCCGATCGAGATGAGACTTGCCGCCTGGCTGACGCTCGACGATCCGACGCGCTTTGTCGCCATCGCCTTCGGCGCTGGAGATCATCGCCTACGTACCGAGGATCGGCCGCGCCCGCCGCCGCTCGCGGCAGGCGACCGGCTGGCGCTTGGGCCGCTTTTGGCGGTGATCGAGCGGCGTCTCGATCATCCCCGTCTTGTCGTCTTGCGCTTCCTCGGCGATCGCAGGACCGTTGTTTCCGGCCTCGCGCGTCATGGCCGGCCGATCCAATACGCCCATGTATCCGAACCCTTGGCCCTATGGGACGTGTGGACGCGGATCGCCGCCGTACCGATCGCCTTCGAGCCGCCCTCCGCGGGATTTGCGCTGGATTGGGCGATGCTTGCGGCATGGCGGCGACGCGGCGTCGGATTTGCGACGCTGGCCCATGCCGCCGGACTCTCCTCGACCGGCGATTTGGCGCTCGACAGGCTCCTGCCTTTCGACGAACCGTACCGGATCCCCGGCCGCACGGCGGCGGCGATCGCAAGGACGAGAGAGGAAGGCGGGCGCATCATCGCCGTCGGGACGACAGTCGTCCGCGCGCTCGAATCCGCCGCGGACGGCGCCGGCGGCGTCCGGGCCGGGGCGGGCGTCGCCAGCGGGCGCATTTCGCGAGGAACCCGGCTGAGCGTCGCCGACGCGATCGTCTCCGGCGTGCATCAACCCGGCGAGAGCCATTTCGAGCTGCTCGGCGCGTTCGCCGACGAGTCGACGCTCGATCGCATGTCCGCCGCGCTGATCGCAGGCGATTTTCGCGGGCATGAGTTCGGCGATAGCGTGCTGATCGAGCGCTGGGCGCGGGCGCCGGCGCGACAACCGCGCGCCGACGACAGCGTTGCGGCGCTGGCCGCTATCGAGGCTGAGCTTTGAGATAACGCCAGGGTTGTGCGCCGGCGTCTCGACCTCTTCATTCTCGACCGACTTTGCTAGTCTCGGGTCCGCAAGGACCGGCGCTGGAGCAAGGCTGATGCAGACGCTTTCGATCTTTCAATCCCTATGGGCCATGGAGCGACGTCATAGCGACGGCGTGGAGCGTTCGCTCGAAGAGAATGTCGAGATGATCCACAAAGCGGGCTTTTCGGGCGTCAGCGCGGATTATCGCAACCGCGATTTCGTAAAGCGTCTGACCGGCCTCCTCAAGTCAGGCGGCATGAGCGCCGAAGGTCAATGCTTTCCAACGACCGTCGACGAGTTGAAGCCGGTTCTGGAAATCGCGACCGAGTTTGGCGTCCACCACGTCGATATCCAGCCCGATGTCAGGCCGCGCCGGCTCCAGGACTGCGTACCGCTTGTCGAAGGCTGGCGGCGCCTTGCCGAAGACGTCGACTTTCCGGTGTTCATCGAAACGCATCGCGACAGGATGACGACGGATCTCTATTTCACGCTCGATCTTCTCGACTGCTTTCCCGACTTGAAGCTGCTCGCCGACCTCTCCCACTTCCTGGTCGGGCGCGAATTCGCCTGGCCGGTCTCGGACGAAAATCATGCGCTGTTCCATCGCATCCTCGACAATTCCTGGGCCTTTCATGGTCGCGTGGCCAGCCGCGAGCAAGTCCAGATCGAGATCTCCTTTCCCCATCATCAGATGTGGTTCGATCTCTTTCTTGATTGGTGGGAATACGGCTTTCGCAGTTGGCGCAAGCGCGCTCGTCCCGACGACGATCTCGCCTTCACATGCGAGTTAGGCCCAAAGCCGTATTCCATCACCGGCCCCGACGGAAACGACACGACCGACCGCTGGCGCGAGGCGCTCATCATGAAAGGCAAGGTCGAGGAGCTTTGGCGCAAGACCGGCGGCTGAGCGCGCGCCGAGCGATCTCACGCGATCATTTCACGACGAGGTACGGTGCGCAACGCGGGGCGAGGTCAGTCCGAGAGCTCCGTCAAGGCTTCGGCGCTCCCCCGAACGGCTGCGAGGTCGACCCCAAGAAGCGTCTTGATGCTTTGCAGGGCCTCGAATTCCGTCGCCTCGGCAATGCCATCCGCAAGGATCATCGCCCGGCACGCGTCGACCAAAAAGAGCGCATCGCCGTCGCCCGGCGCCAAACGCTTGATATTTTCGGCAACCAGATCACGAGCGTATTCCAGGTCCAAGGCGAAGGCCAACTCGTAGACCTGGAACTCGTTTGACAATTCCTCGCGAGAAAATCGCGCCAGCTCGCCGTGGGCGCGCGTCACCCACTGAAACTTGCGACGTTCGGCGGGCGCGACTTTGCCGTCGGCATGCGCCAACATCGCGCATGCCGCAGTCACCGCTTTCATAAAGTCGGTGCGCCGGTTCGGGGAGCTTGGCCGAGAGATATGGGTATTGTCCAGCGCCCAGGTCGCGTTCATCGCCTCCAAGAATTCGGCGCGATGGTCATTCTCTTGCACTTTACCGTCGATCGGCATTTCAATCCTCAAATGGTTGCTTAACCGCAGGAAAGCGGGTTGGGTGAAGGAGAATGCTGGAATAGCGCTATCGGACCGCTGAGCATTCCTGTCAGGGTTCTGTTAGCCAGGCGCTTCGACCAGGCCGGGCCAGGCGTCCGCCTCGGAAAATGCCGGCTTGAGCGCCGCCGCGTGAACCGCGCCGCTTGGCGCGACAGCGCACGACAAAGAGCTAGCATCTTCCTAACAAGCGGCGTCAGGTCCTTGGGGTACGGCGTTTCCTAAAACTCCTCGGCTCGGTCGGATGGCTTCCGGCCAAACCAGGAGAGAATGATGCGTAGTCATCACAAAATATTTTTAGCGCCGCTTCTTCTCGCCGGCGCCGCGTTTCTTGCGATACCGGCCGTCGCGCAAGTCGACGACGATCGAGCGGGCGGCCCTGTTGGCGAAAGCGTCGCCGCGCTGGGACTTCAGGGGTCGGATGACGGATCGGACGGTGACCACGGCGGGTCGCATGGCCACCACGGCGGATCGCATGGCGGGTCACACGGCTCACATGGCCACCACGGCCACCACGGCGGATCGCATGGCGGGTCACACGCCTCTAATGGCCACGACGGCGGATCCCACGGTGGGTCACACGGCTCGCATGGCCACGACGGCGGATCGCACGGTGGGTCGAATAGTTCGTCCGGTCACGGCGGCGGGTCGAATGGTTCGTCCGGTCACGGCGGCGGGTCCAACGGCTCGTCCGGCCATGGCGGCGGGTCGAATGGTTCGATGGGGCACGGCAATTGATGGCCTGACGAGCCTTCACGCGTCGGAGATGACTTCGGCGGCGAGGTCATCTCCAGCCCGCTTCGTCGTTTTCACAATCGAGGTCGTGAAGGCGACGCGGCAGCCGCCCTTGGGAGAGTCCGCGATAGTCAGATCGGCGCCGAATTGGGCGAGTATGTCCTGAACGATGGCCAGGCCAAGGCCCGTACCTTCCGCGCCGACGCAAGCGCGCTCGCCACGCTGCGCGAGCCGGTCTCGGGCGCCGGGCGGTATGCCTGGGCCGTCATCGTCGATCAGGATGCACGTGTTATTCCCGCTCATCTGCGCCCCGACGTTAACCCCGGACTTCGCCCATTTGCGCGCATTGTCGAGGAGATTGCCGACGATCTCACCAAAATCGTCGGGATCCATCCTCAGCCGCAGATCCGTCGGCAGCTCGTTCCGCCAACGGATCAACTGTCCGCGCGGCATGCGCTTGAGGAGGCCGATCAGGCGATCGACCGTTTTCCTCGCGTCTGTGAGCGCGCCCCCGCCCGCCGGCGCCCCGAAAGTCCGGGCGCGGGTCAGTTCGCGATCAATGTGGCGGCGCATGAGCGCGATTTGCTCGCGCAGCGAGGCGGCGATTTCGAACTCGCCTTTCGCCTCGGCTCTGCGCGCTTCGCCCAGGAGAATTGTCAATGGCGTCTTCAATCCATGCGCCAGATTGCCTGCCCGCTCGCGCGCTTTCCGAACCAGGCTTTCCTGTTGCGCGAGCAATCGATTCGCCTGCGTGACGAGCGGCGCCACCTCAGCAGAAGCCTCGTCCGTAAGGCGCGCCTTGCGTCCCTCGTTGACCAAAGCGATGTCGTTGCGCAGGAGCTTGATCGGCCGCAGGCCCAAGGCGACCTGAATCCAGGCGCCGCATACGAGCACGCAACCGATGATCGCGAGCATGAGCATGGTCCGTATCTGGAACGATCTTTTCAACAAACGGACGGCTGACGTATCGAGCGCGACGACAAGGCGGAATATCCGCGATTTTCCGTCCGCGTCGCGCGAAACTTCGCCTTCCATCACGTGAAATGTCGAGCCGTCCGGATTGTGCAGCACGCTCATCTTGCCGGTTGAGCCGGGATGGGCGATCGCCGTCGGCTCGATATCCTGACCCCATGTCGAGAGCGACCGTAGAATCGTGGCTCCATCCTCGGTCACGCGCCAGTATGCGCCATTCGCCGACAGCTGATAGCGGGGATCGGTCAGCTCCTTTGTGAGAACGGGTTTGTCCGCGTCATCGAGAGCGAAAGCATCGGCGAGCTCGAGCCAGCAATTTCGAAGATCCTGTTCGATGAGCAGGTCGAGGTGATCTTCGAAAACATTGGCGAACAAGAGCCCGGCGGCCGTCAAGGTCGCCGCGATCGACAATGCGGCCAGAAACATCAGACGCCGCCGAAGCGAACTCGGCCTCGCGGCGACGATGGGCGCAAGAGCCGCCGGCTCGGATTTAAACAAGGTAGCCGAAACCGCGTTGGGTTGCGATAATGTTCGGACCCAATTTCTTTCGAAGTCGGCCGACAAGCACTTCGAGCGCATTGGAATCAGGTTCGAGTTCGCCGCCATAGACATGCTCGCCGAACTCACCCTGGGGCACCGGCCGGCCTTTGTTGTTCGCGAGATACCAAAGCGCCCGGTATTCGAGCCGCGACAGCGCGATCTGCCTGCCGCGGACGGTGACGGACATGCGTCGCGTGTCGATCCGCGCCGGCCCGACCTCGATAATTGACGTGGTATGCGCGCCCGCCCGCCTGATGATCGCGCCAAGGCGAGCAATGAGCTCCTCGGGATGGAACGGCTTGGGCAGATAGTCGTCGGCGCCGGCGTCGACGCCCGCCACGCGCTCCATCCATGCGCCGCGCGCGGAAAGAATCAGTATTGGCGTTGCAATGCCGGCGTCCCTCAGACGCGTCAGAACGGAAATACCGTCGAGCTTGGGCAGGCCAAGATCAAGAACTATACCGTCGTACGACTCGGTCTCGCCGCGAAACCATGCTTCTTCGCCGTCGCCGACGATCTCGACGAGATAACCGGCTTCGGTAAGAGCGCAAGCGACCTCTGTCGCAATCTTCTCCTCGTCTTCAACAAGCATCACACGCATCAACGTTCTCCACCACCCCTGACCATTACGAGTGTGACGTCAGGATGACGATAAGACGCTGCCGGCCTTCTAAAAGAAATAACAGGGCTATGGTCGAATTTAGGCGGAAGGGCGAACGACGACGTGGGTCGCGATGTCGGCCACTACCGGCCCCTTGGTCCGCGCGATGCGAGCCACGGTTGTCGAAATCTGCTGGAAAGGGTCGCGCCAAGTCATTGGAAAAGCGCTGGGTTCGACGCCCGCGCCAAATTTTGGCGGGTTCGACCGCGCGCTTGCGCTCGCGTCATGATTATGCCACGCCGAGCTTCCTCTGCAGGCTCGTCGACGACGTCGTATATTGGAACAGCAGCTTCTTGTTGGGGTAGACGTAGCGATGGGCCTTTTGCGCGCAAAGCGCGCCTTCGTGAAAGCCGGAGAGGATCAGCTTCAACTTGCCGGGGTACGTATTGATGTCGCCGATGGCGAAAATCCCGCGCTCGCTTGTCTCGAATTTCTCGGTGTCGACGGGAACGAGATTCTCATGAAGGTTGAGACCCCAGCCGGCGATCGGGCCAAGTTTCATCGTGAGACCGAAGAAGGGCAGCATGTCGTCGGCCGGATGATCGAAGATGCTTCCATCCTCGCC
>DASZFX010000465.1:0-1728 GCA_035939375.1 Roseiarcus sp. | reverse complement strand
AGCGGCATAGGGGAGCATAGCGCTCCTTATTGACGCGGCGGCAATTCAGGCTGGCAAACTCCCGCCGCTGTCCGCTGAAGCGCCTTCTCCCGCATGCGGGAGAAGGCGCGCGAAGCGCTGGATGAGGGCGCCGCGACCCATCCGTCAGATTGGCATGAAGCGCCAGAGGGCGCGAGAGACTCCATGGCGCAAGCTCCCTCCCAAGTCGTCGCTTACATGCCGCGCAGCCGCTTTCTCGGGCTGATGTTGCTGTTCCTCGGCCCGGCTGTCGTCATCTATACGGCGATCTCGATCTATCCGCTGATCGCCACCATGGCTTTGTCGACCTATGCGTTGACGGAGACGGGAGAGCACGTCTTCATCGGCCTCGACAATTTCAAAAACCTCTTCACCGACGCTGTGTGGTCGAAGCCGTTTTGGAACGCCTGCCTCAACAATCTGATTTTCTTCTTGGTGCATATGGCGGTGCAGAATCCGATCGGAATCGTGCTCGCCGGCCTGCTCAGCCTGCCCAATTTGAAATTGAAGGCGACCTACCGCACTCTGATCTTCCTGCCGACCATGCTGTCGGTGGTGATCGTCGGCTTTTCATGGAGCCTGATTCTCTCGCCGCTGTGGGGCGTCGCCGAAGGCGCGCTCAAGGCGGTCGGCCTCGGCGCCCTGTTCAGGCCCTGGCTCGGTCTGCCGTCGAGCGCGCTCGTCACGCTCGCGCTCATTTCCGTCTGGCAATTCGTCGGCATTCCGATGATGCTGATCTATGCGGCGCTTTTGAACATCCCGGACGAGCTCGTCGATGCGGCGCGCGTCGACGGCCTCGGTCATTTGCGCATCTTCGCCCATATCAAGCTGCCGCTGGTTCTCCCGACCATCGGCCTGGTGTCGATCCTGACCTTCGTCGGCAATTTCAACGCCTTCGATCTCATCTATTCGGTCAAGGGCGCGATCGCTGGGCCCAATTTCGCGGCCGACATTCTCGGCACTTTATTCTACCGCACCTTCTTCGGCTATCAGTTGCAAGCCGGCAGTCCGACGATGGGCGCGGCGATCGCGACCGTGATGTTCTTCATCATCCTCGCCGGCGTCTGCGTCTATCTCTTCGGCGTGCAGCGCCGCATGCAGCGCTATACCTTCTGAAAAAGGCGGGACTTAAATAATGCGCTCGAAAGTCTCCGTCGCCGGCGTCCATGCGGTTCTGATCGCCTATACGTTTCTGGCGATCGCGCCGATCCTGCTCGTGGTGATGAATTCCTTCAAGAGCCGCAACGCGATTTTCGGCGCGCCGCTGGCGCCACCGACGATCGAGACCTTCTCGCTGGTCGGCTACAACAAGGCGCTCGGCGCGGCCCATGTCGGTTGGTATTTTTTCAATTCGGTCGTCGTCACGCTCGTCAGCATGGGCCTGGTTCTCCTGCTCGGCGCCATGGCGGCCTGGGCGCTGACCGAATATAAGTTCCGCGGCTCGACGCTGCTTGCCCTCTTCCTCTCGATCGGCGTCATGGTGCCGATTCGCCTCGGCTCGATCGCGATTCTCACCATGATGCGCGGCGCCCATCTCAACGACACCCTGGTCGCGCTGATCCTTGTCTACATTGCGCAAGGCCTGCCGTTATCGATCTTCATCCTGTCCGAATTCATCGAGCAGATTCCGAAGGATTTGCGCGACGCGGCCCGCTGCGACGGCGTGCCGGAAACGCGCATCTTCTTCGAAGTGATCGCGCCGCTGCTGCG
>DASZFX010000464.1:0-27707 GCA_035939375.1 Roseiarcus sp. | reverse complement strand
ACCAGCGGCGATGCGCCGCCGCGATCGACAAGCCCATGCGGCCGCGCGATCGTACGTATGCCCTCCTGGACAATGCCGACATTCTCGAAAATGCCGACCGACGTCCACATCACCCAGCCCGACATGGTGCTGATGCGGATGGCGAGGCCCGAAGCGATGGCGATGTCGCCGAGCGTCAATGCGCCGTGCGTCCACAGCCAGATCGCCAGGCCTCCCGTTCCCAGCATGAGGACGCTGTTCATGGCGGACACCATCCCGTTCATGATGGTGATCAATCGCGTTTGCTGGTGAAACGCCGCCAGATGATCGGCGAGCGCTTCGCCGGCATGCGCGTCCTCCCCCTCGACGCGGGCGAAAAGCTTCACTGTCTGGATGTTCGTGTAGCTATCGACCATGCGGCCGGTGAGGATCGCCCGCCGGTTGGCGATCGCCTCGGAGCGACGCCGGATGCGCGGCACGAAATAGGCCAAGGCGGACGCATAGGCGAGGATCCACGCGACCAGCGGAAAGACGAGGCGCCAATCCGCCTGCGCAAGAATGACCAGCGCTGTCGTCGCGAAAATCGTCACGAACCACAAAGCATCGATGACTTGGACGCAGGATTCGCGAAGCGCCGGCCCGGTCTGGACGACGTTGGAGGCGATGCGGCCGGCGAAGTCATTGGCGAAATAGTCGAGCGACTGACGCAAGACATAGCGATGCGTTTGCCAGCGGATGAGGTTGGTCCAGCCGGGCGCAGTCGTCTGCTGGGTGAGCAGGTCGTGCGAGATGGTCGCCAGCGGCCGCGCGATCAGGATCGCCAGACCCATGACCAGAAAGGTCCCGCCGCGATCTTCGAGGACATGCGCCGGGTTCGTCGCGCGCAACAGATCGACGATCGAGCCGACGAAACGCAGGATCGAGGCTTCGATCAGCGAGACGATCAGGCCGACCGCCATCAGGCCGGCGAGCCAGGGCCACGCCTGCCGGCAGTAGCGCAAGTAGAAGCCGACGAGAGTCGCCGGCGGCATGGTCTCGTCATGATCGCGAAACGGATCGATGCGAGTTTCGAAGAAGCGGAACATGGGTTCGTCGCCTGGTAGGACTCACGGGCTTTCTCGCGCGCGCTGGAAGCGGTTGCGATCGGGGTTCGCGCAACAGGCGCGCGCCGCGAAAAGCCGATTGAGGGGTTAAAAGGTAAGGAGCGGCGGGTTCCGCCGCTCAGGTTCGACCTCGCCCGGTCAGAAGCTCAGCCCGGAAACGGGCGGCCTTGTACTCGGAAACGCATGAGGGCGAGCGACGGCGCGCCGAGCCAGATGGACCGGATGTTCAGTTGAATCGTCTTCATCCACTCCTCCTTCGCTCTCGGGGCCACAACGACGCTGCGGGCGAAAAGCCCTTACGGAACGCCGCTCTCATAAACGAGTCGGACGGATAAAGCTGTAAAAATCTTTAGCGGGTCGTTTTTTCGCCGGGACTCTGTTGCGAACGCGTCACACCTGAGCCGCGGGCGACGACCCGATGCCGCGCGCCGCCAGCGCCGCTCGATGCAGATCGGCCGAGCTTTCTGAGAAGCAGCAGAAGATGGCGCGCGAAGGCGCCGCGCTAAGCTTCGCCACGGTTTCGGCGACCGTGGCGACGGCGATCTCGGCGGCTCGCTCGGCGGGGAACCCATAAACGCCAGTCGATATCGCGGAAAAAGCGATGCCGGCGAGGCTGCGTTCGGCGGCAAGTTCGAGCGAGCGGCGATAGCAGGAGGCGAGCAAGGCCGCCTCGCCGGCGCCGCCGCCGCGCCAGACCGGCCCGACGGCATGAATGACGTGGCGGGCTTTCAGCTTGAAGCCGGGCGTGATCTTGGCCTCGCCTGTCGGGCAGCCGCCGAGCGCAAGGCAGGCCGCCAACAATTGCGGCCCGGCCGCGCGGTGGATGGCGCTGTCGACGCCGCCGCCGCCGGCAAGCTGCGCATTGGCCGCGTTGACGATCGCATCGACATCGAGCGTCGTGATGTCGGCGACGATGACTTCGAGACGGGCAGGCGTGACTTTTAGGCCTTGGCGGGCTGGCTCACTTCGACGCCCGCCTCGGCGAGATGGGCGACGAGTTCGCCGGACTGGAACATTTCGCGCACGATGTCGCAGCCGCCGACGAATTCGCCCTTGACATAGAGCTGCGGAATCGTCGGCCAATTGGCGTATTCCTTGACGCCTTGGCGAAGATCGGCGTCTTCCAGAACATTGATCCCTTTGAAGGGCGCGCCGATATAGTCGAGGATCTGCACCACCTGGCCGGAAAAGCCGCACATCGGGAATTGCGGCGTGCCCTTCATGAAGAGCACCACGGCATTCTCGGTGATTTCCTTTTTGATCTGATCCTGGACATTGGCCATAGCGAAACCTCTTAGGAGCGGGGTTCAAGGCCCCGCCTTCGCGGCAAAATATAGTGCGCCCTGCGCGCGGGCGCCAGAGCGCCCGCCCGTCAGTAGGCCCATCATATTGGGATGGCGCGGGGATTGGACTTGGCGCGCCAATCCGCGCCTATTCCGCCGCCGTCGTCAGCGCCAGCGCATGAAGCGCCCCGCCCATCCGGCCCTGCAGCGCGCCATAGACCATTTGATGCTGCTGCACGCGGCTCTTGCCGCGAAAAGCGGCGGAGACGACCTTCGCCGAATAGTGGTCGCCGTCGCCGGCGAGGTCCTTGATCTCGACCGTCGCGTCGGGGAAGGCCGCCTTGATCAGGCGTTCGATTTCGTGAGCGTCCATCGCCATTTTTCTAGTCCTGCTTTGCTCGGACCGCCGCTTCAAGCCGCTCGACCACGTCCTTGGCGGGCTCGGCGCAGGGCACCGTCGCCCCGCCGGCCAATGCGACGGTGCATTTGGTCGGTTCGGTCGAAGAGACGGCGACGACCTGATCAGCGCGGACATAGTTGATTCCGCCAAGGGCCTTGAGTTGAACAAATAGCATTAGATGACCTCCCTTTGGGGCGCCGCCATATAGGCCGGCAGCCAGGATTCGAAAGCGGCGGCGAGTTCGGCGACCGGAATCGGCGCTTCGCCCGGCAAGGTCAGACTGTCGCCGCCCGTGGAGCCGAGCGTCTGTACGACAATGCCGATCGCCCTGCCCTCGAAAACGATCATCGCCGCTTCCGTCGGCCGCGCGGCGACGACATAGCGGGCCTGATCCTCGCCGAAGAGAAAAGCATGCGCCGGCGGCCCGGAGCCGCCAAGGCTGATCGTCGCCCCGAGCCGCCCCGCAATCGCCATTTCGGCGAGCGCAATGGCGAGGCCGCCATCGGAGACGTCGTGAACGGCGTTGACCCGCCCGCCTTGGATCAGGGAACGTACGAACTCGCCGTTGCGCTTTTCAGCGTCGAGATCGACCGGCGGCGGCGCGCCTTCTTCGCGCTCGCAAATCGTTTCGAGATAGGCCGATCGGCCGAGCCAGCCTTTCGTCTGTCCGATGACCAGGACGATGTCGCCCGCCGTCTTGAAGCCGATCGACGCCGTCTTCGCGACATCGTCGACAATGCCGACGCCGCCGATCGCCGGCGTCGGCAGGATGCCGACGCCGGACGTTTCGTTGTACAGCGACACATTGCCGGAGACGATCGGGAATTCGAGCGCCGCCGCGGCTTCGCCGATCCCCTGCAAGCAGCCGACCAATTGTCCCATCGCCTCGGGCTTCTCCGGATTGCCGAAATTGAGATTGTCGGTCAGGGCGAGCGGGCGCGCGCCGACGGCGATAAGGTTGCGCCAGGCCTCGGCCACCGCCTGCGCGCCGCCGGCGGCGGGATCGGCTTCGCAATAGCGGGGCGTCGAATCCGTGGTGAGGGCCAGGCCCTTCGGCCCATCGCCGAGCCGCGTCACCGCGGCGTCGCCGCCGGGGCCTTGTACCGAATTGCCGAGGATCAGCGAATCGTACTGCTCGTAGACCCAGCGCTTCGACGAGAAATCCGGCGAAGCGATCAGCTTGAGAAGCGCTTCGCGATTGCTCGTCGGCGGCGGCGCCTCATCCGCCGCGATCGGCGGCCGCTGCGGCGTTGCGAGCCACGGCCGGTCGTAGAGCGGCGCTTCGTCGCCGAGCTCCTTGATCGGCAGATCGGCCTTGACCTCGCCTTGATGCCTGACGACGAAGCGCAACGTGTCGGTGGTTTTGCCGATGATCGCAAAATCGAGGCCCCACTTGCGGAAAATCGCCGCGGCCGCGGCCTCCTTTTCCGGATGGAGCACCATCAGCATGCGCTCCTGGCTCTCAGAGAGCATCATCTCGTAAGCGGTCATGCCGGTCTCGCGACAGGGCACGCGATCAAGATCGAGTTCGACGCCGAGACCGCCCTTGGCGCCCATTTCGACGGCGGAAGACGTCAGGCCGGCCGCGCCCATGTCCTGGATGGCGATGACCGCGCCGGACGCCATCAATTCAAGGCAGGCTTCGAGCAGCAGCTTCTCGGCGAAGGGATCGCCGACCTGCACGGTCGGCCGCTTCTCCTCGGCGTCGGCCTCGAAACTGGCCGAGGCCATGGTCGCGCCATGGATGCCGTCGCGCCCGGTCTTGGAGCCGAGATAGACGATCGGATTTCCGACGCCCGTCGCCTTGGCGTAGAAAATCTCGTCCGCCTTGGCGACGCCGACCGCCATGGCGTTGACGAGGATGTTGCCGTCATAGCGCTTGTGAAAGCCGACCGAGCCGCCGACCGTCGGCACGCCGAAGGAATTGCCATAGCCGCCGATGCCGGCGACGACGCCAGCGAGAAGATGGCGCGTCTTCGGGTGATCGGGCGAGCCGAAGCGCAGAAAATTCAAGGCCGCGACCGGTCGCGCGCCCATGGTGAAGACATCGCGCAAAATGCCGCCGACCCCTGTCGCCGCGCCCTGATAGGGCTCGATGAAGGACGGATGATTGTGGCTCTCCATCTTGAAGACGCAGGCGAGCCCGTCGCCGATGTCGATGACGCCGGCGTTCTCGCCGGGGCCCTGGATGACGTGCGGGCCCGTGGTCGGCAACTTGCGCAGATGGATGCGCGAGGACTTGTAGGAGCAATGCTCGTTCCACATCGCCGAGACGATGCCGAGTTCGGTGAAAGTCGGCGTGCGGCCGATGAGCGCGACGAAGCGGTCGTATTCGTCGGGCTTCAGCCCGTGTTCGGCGACGAGCGCCGAGGTGATTTCAGGTTCCGTCGCGGTCAAATCGAGGTCTCGGAGCGCCGTAGAGCCCCGCTTAGACAATGGGCGCACCGGCCGCAAGGGCGAAACCATAGCAGCGACGATCACTTAGGCAGATTCCAGTTGGTTCTATCGAAGAGCCGACACCTTGAACCGATAAACCGTCGCCCGCTTGATCTCGGCGTCCTCCAGCGCCCGGGTCACCGGCACGCTATATTCGCAAATCGCCTCGAGCCTGTCGCGCTGAAGGTACGTGCGGCCGGGATCGCCGATCAACACGACGGCGCCGCGCTTGGCGAGAAGCGACAGCCAATCCGTCACCGCCTCGGCCATGTCCTTCTGATAAGAGACATCGCCCGCCAGAACGACGTCCCAGCCTTCGTCGGCGCCGACGAGATCGCCGAAGCGCGGCGCGATCGTAACGCCGTTCTGCGCGGCATTGAGCAAGATCGCCTCGATCGCGAATTCATCGATCTCGCTGGCTTCAACGCGCCCGGCCCCCGCTCTCGCCGCGGCGATGGCGCCAAGACCGGAGCCGGAGGCGAAGTCGAGCACGTTTCTGCCCGTAACCACATCGCGATGATCGAGAACATAGCGCGCCAGCGCCTGTCCGCCGGCCCAGGCGAAGGCCCAGAAAGGCGGCGCTAAGCCGATTTCGCCAAGCTCCTCCTCGGTCTTTCGCCACAGTTCGGTCGCCTCGTCGGCGAGATGCAACAAGAGTTCGGGCGCGTGTGGGACCGCGAGGCGCCGCGTGTTGGCGAGGATGAAGTCGCGCCGGTTGGCGATCGCCTTTGTCACGACTTCCAATGCAGGGCGGCGATCAGCGTGAACAGCCGACGCGCGGTTTCCACATCGAGATCGATCTTGCCGGCAAACCGCTCCATCGCCAAAGCCGCCGCTTCGTCGTGAATGGACCGCCGGTTGCGATCGAGCGCTTCGATCTGAGTCGGGGTCGCGGTGCGAACCGCGGCGTAATAGCTCTCGCAGGTCAGGAAATAGTCCTTGAGCAAGGTTCGGAAGGAGGCGAGCGGCAGGACATGCGCCACGCTGGCCCCGGAGGCTGGCGCGACGTCGAGCGTCAACTTGCCGTCCTGGAGCGCAACGCGAAGCTTATAGGGCCCATCGTCGCGGTCGGGCAAAGCGAAGCTGTTCTCCTGGACGAGATCGTAGATCGCGATGGCTCGCTCATGCTCCTGGTCCGGCGAGCCTCGGCCGATCGATGTTTCATCGATCGTCACCTCGATGATCCTGCGCCGTTCGCCGGGCGTCCTCGCTGCGCTCATGGCCGGTCGCGTTCGAGACGCAAGGCGATGGAGCGCGCATGGGCGTCGAGCCCTTCGGCATGGCCAAGCGCCATCGCCGCCGGCCCCAGCGTTTGCAAGGCCCGCGCGTCGCATTTGAGCAGCGAGGTTCGCTTCATGAAATCGAGAACGCCGAGGCCGGAGGAGAATCGCGCCGAGCGCGCCGTCGGCAGCACATGATTGGAGCCGCCGACATAGTCGCCGATCGCCTCGGGCGTCGCGCTCCCCAGAAAAATGGCGCCGGCGTTGGCGACGCGAGCGCTCAAAGCGTCGGCGTCGCGGGCCATGATTTCAAGATGCTCGGGCGCGAGGCGATCAACCAGGGGCAGGGCCTCTTCAAGACTTGGGGCGAGGATGATCGCGCCGAAATCGCGCCAGCTGGCGCCGGCGATCGCAGCGCGCGGCAGGTCGGCGAGTTGCTTTTCGACCGCGGCGGCGACGGCCTCGGCGAGCGCCGGGTCATCGGTGATGAGGATCGATTGCGCGGCCGCGTCATGCTCGGCCTGGGCGAGAAGATCGGCGGCGATGAAATCGGGATCGGCGGAGGAATCGGCGAGCACCGCCACTTCCGAAGGGCCGGCGATCATATCGATGCCGACAATGCCGAAGACGCGCCGCTTGGCCGCCGCGACATAGGCATTGCCGGGGCCGACGATCTTGCTGACCGGCTTGATCGAAGCCGTACCGTAGGCGAGGGCGGCGATCGCCTGGGCGCCGCCGACGCGGTAGATTTCATCGACGCCGGCAAGCCGCGCCGCGGCGAGGACGAGCGGATTGATCCGCCCTTCCGGCGCCGGCACGGTCATGACGATGCGCGCCGAGCCGGCGACTTTGGCCGGGACCGCATTCATCACCACCGAAGAAGGGTAGCTCGCCGCCCCACCCGGCACATAGAGGCCGACCGCCTCGATCGCTCGCCAACGCCAGCCGAGTTCGACGCCGAGCGCGTCGACGAAGGAGACATCCTGCGGCTTCTGCCGCTGGTGATAGGCGAGCACCCTTTCATGAGCGAGCCCAAGCGCGGCGAAGGCCTTGGGGTCGCACAGAGCCACGGCGGCGCCGATTTCATTGTCGCCGACCCGCACGCCGAGCCGCGTCAGATCGATGCGGTCGAAGCGCAACGAATATTCGGCGAGTGCTTCATCGCCCCGCGCCCGCACGTCCTCGATGATCGCCAGAACGGCGGCGTCGACGTCTTGCGAGACTTCGCGCTTCGAACCGAGCAGCAGCTCGAATTGCGGCCAGAAGTCGGCAGCGCTCATCGTGAGGCGTGTCGGCATACGATGTCTCCGAAGGCCGTGAGCTGTCAGTTCGTCTCCGGCTCGCCGGCCAGGGCATGGCCTGGGCAGGCCGCGACCGGTTGGCGCGGGCCGATGTCGCGCAATTCGCCCTCGAGGCATTCGACCTCGAGGCGCACCGCCGCGCCGCCGGAAAAAGTCAGGGTGACGACGCCGCCAGGGGGATTATTCTCGTCGAAACTGACCGCCAGAAGGTTCAGAACGGTCTCGGCTTTCAGAGCGACGAGGCCGGTCTGCGAGACTTTCAACACGCGATCAAAGCGAAGCACCGCGCCGACGCGCTCCTTACGGCCGGCGGCGTAAGCGGTCCAGTCATAGCGCGAAGCGGCGAGCGCGAAGCGCTTCTGCGCCGCAAGGTATTTCATCTCCTCGCGCCGCACGAAAGCATCCTGGACATGCGCCGAGACGACGGCGAGATCCTCGCCGTCAAGCGCAATCAACTTTAGATCCGTGGCGACGTCGCTCATGGTCACCCTGAGACGCGCTTGACCTCGGCGCCGCAAGCGCCGAGCTTCTGCTCGAGATTCTCGAAACCGCGATCGAGATGATAGACGCGATTGACCGTCGTCTCGCCCTCGCAAGCGAGTGCGGCGATGACGAGCGAGACCGAAGCGCGTAGGTCCGTCGCCATCACCGGCGCTCCGCGCAGTTTGGCGACGCCTTCGACGATCGCGGTGTCGCCCTCGAGCTTGATATGGGCGCCGAGCCGCGCGAGCTCCTGCACGTGCATGAAGCGGTTTTCGAAAATCGTCTCCTTGATGCGCGAGACGCCCTTGGCCCGCGTCATCAAGGCCATGAACTGCGCCTGCAAATCGGTTGGAAAGCCGGGGAAGGGCGCGGTCTCGACGTCGACGGCGCTGATTCCGGCGCCGTTGCGCTTCACCCGCACGCCTTGATTGTCGCTGGCGATCGTCGCCCCGGCGGCGGTCAGCGCGTCGAGCGCCTCCCGAAGATGATCGGCGACCGCCCCTTTGAGCAACACATCGCCGCCGGTCATCGCGACCGCGGTTGCGTAGGTGCCGGTCTCGATCCGGTCGGGCAGCACCGAATGGCGGGCGCCGGCAAGCTTGGCGACGCCGGTGACTTCGATGGTCGAAGTGCCGGCGCCATGGATGCGCGCGCCCATCTTGGTGAGGCAATCGGCGAGGTCCTTGACCTCGGGCTCGCAGGCTGCATTGCGAATAAGCGTCGCGCCATGGGCGGTGGCCGCTGCCATCATCGCGGTATGGGTGCCTCCGACCGTCACCTTCGGGAAGGCGACTTCGCCGCCGACGAAGCCGTGCGGCGTCTTGGCGACGACATAGCCGGCGTCAATCTCGATTTTCGCTCCCAGCTTCTCCAGCGCCATCAACAGAAGGTCGACCGGTCTCGTTCCGATCGCGCAGCCGCCGGGCAGCGAGACTCGGGCTTCTCCGGTGCGCGCCAGGAGCGGCGCGATGACCCAGAAGCTTGCGCGCATTTTCGAGACAAGGTCATAGGGCGCGGTCGTATCGACGATCTCGCGGGCGGTCAGATGCGCCGTCTGGCCGGAATCGACGCCCTCCCCGGCCCGCTTGCCGTTCAGCGAATAATCGACGCCGTGATTGCCGAGGATGCGCACGAGTGAACTCACATCGGCGAGGCGCGGCAGGTTTTCCAAGGTGAGCGTTTCCTCGGTCAGGAGGCTCGCGATCATCAACGGCAATGCGGCGTTCTTGGCGCCCGAAATCCGGATTTCGCCGTTCAGCCGCGACCCGCCTCTGATCTGAATCCGGTCCATGATTGCCCCTTTCGCGCCGCTTCAAGCGACGACGCTCGTCTTCGGACGCTAGATTTTACGACTATCGCCGCGGTTCGGCGAGGCTTCCGGCGCCCTTGGCGCATCGGCCTCGCGGGCGCGACCGCGCTCCTGCGCCTTGCGGCGCTTGAGGTTCTCGCGCAGCGCCGACGCCAGGCGCCTGCGCCTCGCTTCGTCCTGGCTCTCGCGCCCTTGTCCTGACGCCATTACGGCTCCTTGACGCCGCCTTCAGGCGGCGTCGGCTAGATAGGCTCCGCCTGCCGCCTCGGCAAGCCCAATCCCTATCCCGCGCTCTCGATCAACCTTCGCGCCGCGGCGCGCGCCTCCTCGGTGACGGTCGCGCCGGCGAGCATGCGGGCGATCTCTTCGCGGCGCGCCGGCCCGTCGAGCGCGCTGACGCTGGTTGCGACCCGCTCGCCTTTCTCAATCTCGGCCTTGGCGATCTTGAAATGATTGGTCGAACGCGCCGCGACCTGCGGCGCATGGGTGACGGCGAGCACTTGCGCGCGCGCCGCCAGGCGCGCCAGTCGCTGGCCGATGGCGTCGGCGATGGCGCCGCCGACGCCGGTGTCGATCTCGTCGAAAACCAAGGTCGGGGCTGAGCCGCGATCGGCCAGCGCCACCTTGATGGCGAGCATGAAGCGAGCAAGCTCGCCGCCCGAAGCGACTTTCATCAGCGGTCCGGCCCGGGAGCCGGGATTGGTGCGCACGTGAAATTCCGCCCGGTCGATCCCTTCCCCAGAGGCGCTCGCCGGATCGCTGGCGATCACCACGGAAAATTCGGCGCGCTCGAGCTTCAAGGGCGCCAATTCGCCATTGACCGCGCGCTCCAATTCACGCGCGCTCGCCCGGCGCGCCCGCGAAAGGACTGCGGCGGCTTTTTCGTAGGCGCCTGCGGCCTCGCTCAAAGCCTTGGCCAGAGCGGCGAGCCGCGCCTCGCCGGCGTCGAGCGCCGCGAGATTGGCGGCATAGGTCTGAGCCAGCGCGGCGAGGTTGTCGACGGGAACCGAATATTTCCTCGAGGCGGCGCGCAGCGTAAAGAGCCGCTCTTCCGCGCGCTCCAATTCCTTCGGATCGAATTCCGCGGCGCCGAGCGCCGATTCGACCGCGCTCTGCGCCGCATCGAGCGCCTCGAGCGCCATATCCAACGCTTTGACGCAGGGATCGATCAGCGCCGGCGCCTGGGCGGCGCGTCTTTGCAGCCGCCGCGCGGCGGCGGCCAGATGCTGCGCAATCGCAGCGTCGCCGGTCAGGCTTTCATGGGCGGCGCGAATGTCGCTGACCACCTTCTCCGCCTGCATCATCTCGGCGCGGCGGCCGGCGAGTATGGCCTCCTCGCCGGTTTGCGGCGCAAGACCGGTGAGTTCGTCATGAGCGTGCCGCAGGAAATCGGCGTCGGCCCGCGCCGCTCTCAGCCGCTCGGTTTCCGCCGCCAATTGCGCTTCGGCTTCCCGGAAGGCGGCGAAAGCGGAGCGCGTCTCCTCCGCCTCGTCGGCAAGCCCGCCGAAAGCGTCGATGAGGGCGCGATGGCTGGCCGCATCGACGAGCGCGCGTTCGTCATGCTGGCCGTGAATCTCGACAAGACCCGCGCCGAGCGCCCGCAGGGTCTGTACGCCGACCGGCAGATCGTTGATGAAAGCGCGCGTGCGCCCGTCCGCCAATTGGACGCGGCGCATGATCAGTTCGCCGTCGGTCTCGGCGCCTTGCTCGCGCGCCGCAGTGAGCGCGGGAAGGTCGGGCGGAACCTCGAAAACCGCGGTGACCTGGCCTTGCGCCTGGCCTTGCCGAACCAGGGCGCCGTCGCCGCGCGCCCCCAGCGCCAACGCCAAAGCGTCCAGAAGGATGGATTTGCCGGCGCCGGTTTCGCCGGTCAGGATCGAGAGGCCGGGTCCGAATTCGAGGTCCAGCCGGTCGATCAGCACGATATCGCGGATCGTCAACCGAACCAGCATGAGCGGGACGCCCTCAGGTCAGCCCGGGACGACCGTGTGATAGATCTTGGATATCCAGGATTCTTTGTTCTCTTCCGGCTCCAGGCCTCCGCCTTTGAGAAGCGCGTAGGCGTCTTTGTACCATTGGCTGTCGGGGAAGTTGTGACCAAGGACGGCTGCGGCGGTTTGCGCCTCGTTGGTTATGCCGAGGCCGAGATAGGCTTCCGTCAAGCGATAAAGCGCCTCTTCGGCGTGACGGGTCGTCTGATAGTTCGACAAGACGGTACGGAACCGGTTGATGGCGGCGACAAAGTTGCGGCGCTTCAGATAGAAGCGGCCGATCGACATCTCCTTGCCGGCGAGTTGGTCGCGCGTCACCTGAATCTTGTATTTCGAGTCGTTCACATATTCGGAATTCGGATATTTCTCGACGATCTTCGTATAGAGATCGAGCGCCTTGTTCGCGCGCTCCTGATCGCGTGAAATATCGGGAATCTGGCTATAGTACGAACTCGCCTCTAAGTACAGGGCGTAAGCGGTGTCGGGCGAATCCGGATAGAGCTTCACGTATTTTTCCGCCGAAGTCTCGGCGTTGTCGTATTCGCCGGCCTTGAACTGCGAATAGGTCGCCATCAGCAACGCCTTCTTCGACCAGTCGGAATCGGGGTAGCTCTTGGCGAGGTCGGTGAATTTCTTCGCCGCGCCTGAACCGTCCTCTTTTGCGAGACGGGCGAGGCCCTGGTCGTAAATCGAGCTTGCCGGAACGTCCGGCTCGACTTTCATTTTATATTTCTCGGCGCCGAACGGATTGTAGTCGGCGATATCGAAGGATCCGCAGGCGGCGAGCGGCGCGACGACGGCGAATGCCGCCGCGAGCCGGGCGGCGCGGCGCAAGAGCTCATTCGGAAGAACGGCAAAAAACATGTTGAAATCTCGTGTCGTTCCTGCCCCGGGCGCGCCGATCTTGATCGGCGCAAGCCTCTCGGGCTCCTTTAGCCCAAAGCTCGCTCTTGCGCCATGGCCCGCTCCAACGCCGATAGCCGGCAATTGCGGCGCTGCGGCGCCCCTGTCGGAGCGAACGCTTCCGGGTCCTTTGAGCGACGCGCGAAGCCGAGCCATGAGCGCGCCCCCTTTGCTTAGGACCAGGACCGGTTCTCGAGCGGGGCCGACCGGCTCGGTTTCAGTCGACCTCGGCCGCATAGGCGGCGGTGGCGAGCCGTCCCATCGCCGCATGAGCCGGCGTCACGACCTGCCGTGGCGCTTCGACGAATTCATAGGCGGCGCGATCGGCGAAGAGAGCCTGCAACGCCAGGAAATTCATCGTATGGCCGGGCATGTAGGTTCTGAAGGCGCCGATGATGGGCGCGCCCGCCAAAGCCAGATCGCCGATCGAATCCAGCGTTTTGTGCCGCACGAATTCGTCGCGATAGCGCAGGCCCTCGGGATTGACGATACGATTGCCGTCGAGCGCCACCGAATTGTCGAGGGAAGAACCGAGCGCAAAGCCCATTTTCCACAGGCGCTCGACGTCGCCGACAAACCCGAAGGTGCGGGCTCGCGCGATCTCGCCGCGGAAGCTCGCCGGGTCGAGATGGATGACCTTGCGCTGACGGCCGATCGCGGGCGCCGGAAAGTCGATCTCGACATCGAGGCTGAGGGTGCGGTCGGAGGGGCGCAATTCCGCATAGGCGGCCCCGCGCTCGACCCGAACCGGCTTGAGAACCTTCAAATAGCGCCGCGCGACGGAAAGCGTCGCAATCCCCACCTCGTCGATCGCCGCCACAAAAGGCGCAGCCGAGCCGTCGACGATGGGCGCCTCGGGTCCGTCGATCTCGATCATTGCATTGTCGACGCCAAGACCGGCCAGGGCCGCCAACAAGTGCTCCACCGTGGCGACCGAGGCTCTGTCCGGATCGCCGAGGACCGTGCAGAGCTGGGTCTGGGAAACATTCGACCATTTGGCTTCGATGAGCCGCTCGCGCCCGCCCGGCAGGCCGGAGCGCAAAAAAACGACGCCTGAATTGGCGTCGGCTGGGTGGATCACGACCGTGACGGGAGCGTTGGAATGTACGCCCGCGCCGGAGATGGTTACGCGGTCTCGGAGCGTCGTTTGTCGACCAAGTTTCATCAGCCCGCATCCCCCAAACCAACCTGCTCGGACCCTTCGGTCTTAGCGCCCCGTCCGCTCTTAGCGATTCTCGGGCTCGGTCGGCTTTATTAAAGCGGGCGCGCCTTAGTTCGTTAACCGCCCGCATCTCGATTCGGGACGGAACAATACGGGGCGAGCGGACTCACGCCAAATCACTCTTCGTGACCGTCTGTTACAAGGCTCTCTCAAGAGGAAACGACAAACATATCAACCAATTATGGCTTGCCGGCCGCAGGCCGCCGGCGCAGCGGAAGACCCGCGCGGCGGCGACCCCAACCGTGCGCCGGCGCCGGGCGCCTCCGAATCAGCTCGACTGGCGCCGCAAGAAGGCCGGGATCTCCAACTGGTCCTCTTCGATCGGCGACGGCTTTGCGCCGATACGGCCGTGCGGATCGAGCGAGCCTTGCGCAGCGCGCGGCGCCAAGGCCCGCGGCTGCGGCCGGCCGTACTCGGCGTGGGTGTGGACAGGCGGCGCCGGGCGCGTTGCGACGGGCGCCGGCAGCACCGGCGTCGCGCGGGACATCGGGGCCGCCGGCTCCTCATGGCGCGTGATGCCGAAGGCGGCCAGCTTCTCCAGCAGGGAGCGGCGACGCGTTTCGCCCTGAGGCGCAGGCTGCTCGCCGCGATGGACGCGCATCTGCTGCTGCGCGACGGGCGGCAAGTCCTCGATCTGAGGCATCCGCGCCGGCCGGACGATCTGCTCGGGGGCGGGCGGAATGAATTCGCTCGCCGGCTCCTCGAACAAGGTCTGTTGCGCCGACGGCTCGACGTAAAAGACGGGTTTCGGCGCGACCGGACGAATTTCGACGTCGGCGGACGGCGAAGAGACCAGCAAGGGCGTCGACGTCTGTTCAACCGGCGCCTCGGCGGTGGGCGGCGGCGCCGAGGACGCGGCGGCTGCCTGGAGGCGGGCCGTCGCTTGCGCACGCAGCCGCTGTGCGGCTTCTGCGATGCGTTGCTGGCTGGCGGCAGGCTCCTTGACCTCGATCTTTTCCTGATCGATGCCGGTCGCCACGACCGAAACGCGCACCACGCCATCAAGGCTCTGATCGAAGGTCGCCCCGAGAATGATGTTGGCGTCTTCGTCGACCTCCTGGCGGATGCGGCTCGCCGCCTCGTCGACCTCATAGAGGCCGAGATCATTGCCGCCGGTGATCGAGATCAACAGGCCGCGGGCGCCGCTCATCGACACTTCATCGAGCAGCGGATTGGCGATGGCCGCCTCCGCCGCTAGGATCGCCCGGCGCTCGCCCGAGGCTTCGCCGGTCCCCATCATCGCCTTGCCCATCTCGCTCATGATCGAGCGGACGTCGGCGAAGTCGAGATTGATCAGGCCTTCTTTGACCATCAGGTCGGTGATGCAGGCGACGCCCGAATAGAGAACCTGATCGGCCATCGCGAAAGCGTCGGCGAAGGTCGTCTTCTCATTGGCGACGCGGAAGAGATTCTGGTTCGGGATGATGATCAGCGTGTCGACGGACTTCTGAAGCTCCTCGATGCCGGCCTCGGCGACGCGCATGCGCCGCGCGCCTTCGAACTGGAAGGGCTTGGTGACGACGCCGACGGTTAGGATGCCCATTTCGCGCGCGACACGGGCGACGATCGGCGCGGCGCCCGTGCCCGTGCCGCCGCCCATGCCGGCGGTGACGAAGACCATATGCGCGCCGGCGAGATGATCGCGGATTTCTTCGATCGCCTCTTCTGCGGCGGCCCGGCCGACCTCCGGCTTGGAGCCGGCGCCGAGTCCTTCGGTGACCTGGAGGCCCATCTGGATGATGCGGTCGGCCTTCGAGGAGGTCAGGGCCTGCGCGTCGGTATTGGCGACGATGAAGTCAACGCCGAGGAGTCCCGACACGATCATGTTGTTGACGGCGTTGCCGCCCGCGCCGCCGACGCCGCAAACCATGATTCGCGGCTTCAACTCCCGTAGCTCCGGGGCTTTCAAATTGATGGTCATCCTTGGCCTCTTGACGTTAGACGCCCGCCGGCGCCGGTGGAATTGCGACTCGTGCCTGGAACTCTCGTCCGGAGCGCTTCTTCGCTCTGATCGCGCTCAAAAACTCTCCTTCAGCCAGCGTCCGACCCGCGCGACATAGCCGTCGCGCTCGCCTCTCGCTGAATAGCTGCGCCGGCCCGGCTCGAAATGTTCGACGCCGGCGACCTGCGGATAGACCATCAAGCCGACCGCCGCCGCGAAGGCCGGATTCTTGGCCGATTCCGGTAGGCCTTCGACGCCCAACGGGCGGCCGATCCGAACCTGGCTGGAAATAATCCGCCGCGCGAGTTCGGGCAGGCCGGTGAGCTGGCAGGCGCCGCCAGTCAGCACCAGTCGTCGCCCCGCATGGGCGGCCAGGCCCGCGGCCTTCAGGCGGTCGCGCACGAGTTCGAGAATCTCTTCGACGCGCGGGCGGATGATGCGCACGAGTTCGGATTTCGGCAGCACGCTCGGATGGTCCATATCGTCGCCGACCCGATTGACCGTCATCGTATCGCGATCGTCCGAGGGCGAGGGGATGCATCCGCCATGAAGCGTCTTCAAGCGCTCGGCGTCGGCGAGCGAAACCGTCAGCCCGCGAGCGACGTCCGTGGTGATGTGATTGCCGCCGACCGCGACGGCGTCGACATGAGCGAGCCGGCCGCCAACGAAGACGCCGATCGAGGTCGAGCCGCCGCCAAAGTCGATCAGCGCCGAGCCGAGCTCGGCCTCGTCGTCGACGAGGCTCGACAGACCCGCCGCATAAGGCGTCGCCACCACCGCCTCGACGCGCAAATGACACCGCTCGACCGCCAGCATCAGATTGCGCGCCGCCGCCGCATCGCAGGAGGCGACGTGCAATTCCGCGCCGAGTTCGACGGCGACCATGCCCTTGGGATCGCGAACGCCGCGCGTCGCATCGAGCGAGAAACCCATCGGCAGCGCGTGCAGGGCGATGCGCCCGGCCGGCGCGCTGGCCTGCGAGGCCGCCTCCAGCACGCGATGGATGTCGTGTTGGCTGACCGCCTTATGCGCGATCGCGACTTTTGCGTTGTAGAGTTGCGACGCAAGACGCCCGCCGGTCATGTTGACGATGATGCTCTCGACTTCAACGCCGGCCATGCGCTCGGCCGCGTCGATCGCCAGACGAATCGAGGTCTCGGCCGCGTCGAGATCGACGATCGCGCCCCCCTTGACGCCGCGCGAGCGCTGATGGCCGATGCCGAGCACTTTGCACCGATGGGTGCGCCCGCGCAGAGAATCGCTCGCCGCCATCGGCGTCAGGCGCGCGATGAGGCAGACGATTTTCGAGGCGCCGATGTCGAGAACAGAAAGCACCGCGCTCTTGCGCGGCGGAATTTGCCTCAGGCGCGGCGTCACGGGCTTGAAGCTCATGTCGCCCCCTTCTTGACCGGATGGGCCGCGGCGCGATCTGCCGCCGCCTCTTCGGTCAGACGGACGAACATCTTGCCCGAGACGCGCAGATCCAGGGACAAAGCCGCGCGATCGAGGACGCGATCCTCGCGCTGGAGTCGCAACAATGTCGCGACCGCGGCCCGGGGATTGACTTCGGGCAGCTTCACCTCGACGCCGTTGGTCATCATCAGATCCCAACGGCGCTGCGAGACAAGTACGCCGGCCTTGATCTTGGGGCGAAGCTCGCCGGCGGCGGTCAGGAGCGTCATGAAATCCGACAGGCGCTCATTGGCGCCCTCGCCGACGACGAATGGCAGCCCGATGAAGCGTGAATCCGTCATCTGATCGATCGGCTCGCCGTCGGCGGCGACGACCGAGACCTTGCCGTCCTTCTGCCACAGGGCGTAGGGCGCCCGTTCGACCAGATCGATGACGAGATGGTCGGGATAAAGCTTGCGTACGCTCGCCGACTTGACGAGGGGCAGCTCCTCGAGCCTTTTGCGCGCCCCGGCGGCGTCGAGGAACAACAGAGAATTTTTCGGGCTGATTTGGGCGGCGGCGAGAATCTCCTGCTCGCGCAGCTCCGCTTGACCCGAGATGGTCACGCTGGCGATTTCGAGGCCGAATTCGCGAGCGATGACGTCGGCGAGATCGCCTTCGCGGGCGATGAACGCCTGATATTGTCCGCCGAGCAACGCGCCGAGCATGGCGACGGCGAGAAGCAGGGCCAAGACCATGGCGAAGCCGACGCCCCTCGGCGCGGGACGGGCAAGGCTGCGCAGCCGCGCAAGGCCGCGGCCGGCCCCGCGCTCGCCGCGCAACAGCACACGCGGCGCCGGTAGGGCGGCCGCGCCGACGGAAGCTGCGCGCATGGGCGGCGAAATCAGGCCGCCAAATGCGAAAGCCACGCCTATCGGTCGCATGAAGCGTCCTCGACCATCCAGGAAACGAGCTCGCCGAACGAAATGCCGGCATAGGCCGCCATTTCAGGCACCAAGGAAGTTTCGGTCATTCCGGGCTGCGTGTTGACTTCCAGGCAGACCAGTTCGCCGCGCTCCCCCTTTTTCTCGTCGTAACGGAAATCCGCCCGGCTCACGCCGCGGCAGCCGAGCGCCCTATGCGCCCTGAGAGCTAACTCTTGGACTTCATGGTAAATATTCGGTTTAATTTTTGCCGGTAAGACGTGGATCGAACCGCCCTTGGCGTATTTGGCGTCATAACCATAGAAAGCCTCCGACACCGGCTGGATGTCGATCACCTCGAGCGCCCTGTCCCCCATCACCGCGCAAGTCAGCTCCAGACCCGCGACGTATTTTTCAGCGAGCAAAACATCGCCATACGGCCAATCGAGGCGGCCGACTTCCTGCGGCGGGTGGGAGCGTCCATCCTTCACGATCACGACGCCGAGGGACGAGCCCTCATAGAGGGGCTTCAGCACATAGGGCGGCTCGAGCGCGTGACGCCTGGCGGCTTCGTGGCGATCGACGACGACGCCGTCGGCCACCGGAACGCCGGCCGCGCGCATCACCGTTTTGGCGAGGTCCTTCTGCAAGGCCAAGGCGGAGGCGAGCACGCCCGAATGCGTATAGGGAATGCGCAGGATTTCGAGCAGCCCCTGGATCGTGCCGTCTTCGCCGACGCGGCCGTGTAAAGCGTTGAAGGCGACGTCCGGGCGGAGCTCTGCGAGCGCGGCTGCGATGTCGCGGCCGACGTCGATCCGGGTGACGCGATAGCCGGAGGCCTCCAGCGCGTCGGCGCAGCCGGCGCCGGACCGAAGCGAGACCTGACGCTCCGCCGACCAACCGCCCATCAGCACCGCTACATGTTTCATCGACTTGAAACCGCCCCACACGCGATCGCTTGTTAAGCGATAATTAAAGCGAGGGCGTTAAGGACGCGTTAACCAGGGGCAGGCCGGCGCCGATGCGCTAAGCTGAGCGGCGCGCCGGCGAAAGATGAGGAAGATTGGACGCAAAGGGGCGGCTTTTTTTCGGATCGGAAGACCGGCAAAAGCGGAGAGTAGCGATGAAAGCGGCGATCGTATGGGAAGCCGGCAAACCGCCCGTCTACGGCGAGTTCAAGGATCCGCCGCCGTCCACGAGGGATAGGCTGATCGCCGTCGCGGCCGCCGCGCTCAGCCCTTTGACGAAGAGCCGCGCCTCAGGCGCCCACTATAGCTCCTCGCGCCGCTTTCCTTTTGTGGCCGGCGTCGATGGCGTCGGACGGCTCGACGACGGCCGCCGCGTCTATTTTTTCCTGCCGGAGGAGCCCTATGGGGCCATGGCGGAAAGGACGGTCGCGCCCGCGAGCCAATGCGCGCCCGTGCCCGACGCGCTCGACGACATAACCGCGGCCGCTTTGGCCAATCCCGGCATGTCGTCATGGGCGGCGTTCAAGGAGCGCGCCAAACTGGTTGCGGGAGAAAACGTGTTGATAAATGGCGCAACCGGAACAGCGGGGCGCTTGGCGGTGCAAATCGCCAAGTATCTCGGCGCGAAGAAAGTCATCGCCACAGGCCGCAATGTCGAGATCTTGAAATCGCTTGCCTCTCTCGGCGCCGATGTCGCGATCCCGCTGGTCGAAGACGCCGATGCGCTGGAGGATGCGTTTAAGAAGCCGTTGGCTGACGGCGTCGATGTCGTTATCGACTACCTTTGGGGGAAAAGCGCAGAGCGTCTTTTGAGCGCTGCAGCCAAGGCCGGCAAGCCGCACGTCCCAATCCGTTTCGTTCAGGTCGGCTCCGCCAGCGGATCCGACATCGCCTTGCCGAGCGCGGTCTTGCGTTCATCGGCGATAGAACTTCTGGGAAGCGGGCTTGGCGGCGTGCCCGGCGATCGCCTCGTCGCCGCGATCGCCGAGATGTTGCAAGCCGCCGTCGCCGCCGGCTTTCAAATGGCGGCCAAGACTGTCGCGCTATCGGAAGTCGAGTCGGCCTGGTCGAAAGATACAGGCGAGGCGCGTATCGTCTTCACCGTCGATTGAACGCAGCCTTTTGCAGAGCCCGCGCAGGGCGGACGTCGAGCTTGCAAGGATGTCGGATTTGCAAGGCGATCAGCGCGCAACGCCGGCCCCCCCGATCCGCTTGATCTCCCATTCCAGCGTCACGCCGCTCGTCTCGCGCACCCGCCGGCGCACCTCCTCGCCCAGTTTTTCAATGTCGGCGGCGGTCGCGCCCCCGCGATTGATCAGGAAATTGCAATGCATCGCGCTGACCTCAGCGTCGCCGACGACGAGGCCGCGGCAGCCGGCTTCGTCGATCAGCTTCCAGGCTTTGGCGCCCGGCGGATTCTTGAAGGTCGAGCCGCCCGTTTTTTCGCGGATCGGCTGCGAGGCTTCGCGCGCCGCAGTGATGCGCTCCATCTCGGCGAGGATTTCGACCGGCGCGCCGGGCCGGCCGTGAAAGAGCGCCTGCGTGAAGATCACATCGTCGGGCGCCGAGCAATGACGATAGGAAAAACCCATCTCGGCAAGCGTGAAGCGGCGCAGCGCGCCGGAACGGTCGACGCCGCGGACGCTGATCGTCACATCCTTGGTCTCGCCGCCATGCGCGCCGGCGTTCATCCGCAAGGCGCCGCCGATTGCGCCGGGAACGCCGCGGAAGAATTCGAGGCCTGCGATCCCGGCCTGGGCCGCGACTTTGGCGACGGCGGCGTCCGGCGCGGCGGCGCCGGCGACGACCTGGCGATTTTCGCCAGTCTCGATCGCGCCAAAGGCTTTGCCGCCGAGGCGCAGGACGAGACCGGCAAGACCGCCGTCGCGAATGATCAGATTCGAACCAAGCCCAATGGTCGTGACGGGCATGTCGCGCGGCAGGCGCGAAAACAGGTACGATAGATCGTCCTCGTCGGCAGGCTGGAACAGAAGCTGCGCCGGCCCGCCGACGCGAAACCAGGTGAAGGGCGCGAGCGGCGCATTCGCGGCGAGCCGGCCGCGCAGGGCGGGGCTCAGCGAGAGAACCTCGCGCGAAAGATCAGGAAACACGCGTCTCCCCGGCCGCCAGCTGTCCCGGTAACGCGTAGGCCCATTGCGTGATGTTGCCGGCCCCGAGGAAGACGACATAGTCGCCGGGCCCGGCGAATTCGCGCACCAGGCCGGCAAGCCGGTCCGGATTGGAGAGCGCCATCGCATGGCGATGACCATGGGCCTTGATCGCCGCGACCAGGGCTTCGGCCGACGCGCCGGCGATGGGCGCCTCGCCCGCCGGATAGACGTCGGCGACGATCACGATATCCGCGTCGTTGAAGCAGCTGGCGAATTGCTCGAAGAGCGCGGCGAGCCGCGTATAGCGATGCGGCTGCACGATCGCGATCACCTTGTCCTTGGTCGAAGCGCGCGCGGCGCGCAGCACCGCTGCGATCTCGACAGGATGATGGCCGTAGTCGTCGAAGATGGCGACGCCGCGCCATTCGCCGGTGCGGGTGAAGCGCCGTTTGACGCCGCCAAAGCCGGCGAGCGCCTTGCGGATCGTCTCGATCGGCGCCTTCAGCTCATAGGCGACCGCGACCGCCGCCGTCGCATTCAGCGCATTGTGGTGGCCGGGCATGGGCAGTACGAGATCGTCGATCAACGTCTCGCGCCCGCCTTTGCGGTCGCGCATCAGCACGCTGAAGCGCGATTGGCCGCCGTTGAGCTCGACATCGACGAGGCGAGCATCGGCCTGCGGATTCTCGCCATAAGTGATGACGCGCCGATCCTCGATGCCGCCGACCAGCTCCTGCACGGTCGGATGGTCGAGGCACATCACGGCAAAACCGTAGAAGGGCAGGTTTTCGACAAAGGCGCGGAATGCCAATTTGATCGCCTCGAACGTCTCGAAATGGTCGAGATGCTCCGGATCGATGTTGGTGACCACGGCGACGTCGGCCGGCAATTTGAGGAACGTGCCGTCGCTCTCGTCCGCTTCGACCACCATCCATTCGCCTGCGCCAAGCCGCGCGTTCGTGCCATAGGCGTTGATGATGCCGCCGTTGACCACGGTCGGATCGAGACCGGCGGCGTCGAGCAAGGTCGCGACCAGTGACGTCGTCGTCGTCTTGCCATGGGTGCCGGCGACGGCGACGCATTGTCTCAGGCGCATCAGTTCGGCGAGCATTTCGGCGCGGCGCACGACGGGGAGGCGCCTTTCGCGCGCCGCAACGAGTTCCGGATTGTCGCGCTTGATCGCGGTCGAAACGACGACCACCGCGGCATCGCCGAGATGCGCGGCGTCATGGCCGATGAAGATTTTTGCGCCCTTGTCGCGAAGGCGCTTCACGTTGGCGCTGTCGCTCGCGTCCGACCCCTGCACCTCGTAGTTCAAATTGAGCAACACCTCGGCGATGCCCGACATGCCGATGCCGCCGACGCCAATGAAATGAATGGGGCCGAGTTCGCGCGGCAGTTTCATCGGGGACCTTCTCTAGGCGGTTGGCGACGCCGCCTTCCCGCTCCGGTCCCGGCATAAGGCGAATTGCGGATCGACACAAATCCCGTTGACGGAAAATTCCGGGCCGTGGCTCAGTCTTTGCCCAAGCCCCCGCCGCGCGACGCCACGGCGCGCCGGATGCGCTCCAGCACCAGATGGTGTTCATAGGGTTTGGAGAGCCGCCGGTCCGTCCTGGCAGATCTCGACGGCCTTGGCGACGCCGCCGGCAAGCACGATCGAAACATCAGGACAGAAGCCTCTGACCCACGTCGCCAATTGGAACCCGCCGGGCGCCGGACCCGACGCGTCCGCCAAAATGACGTCGATTGACGAGGACATCGACTGAAGCAGCGTCTGCGCCTCCGCCGCGCCTCGCGCCTCCAGCACCCAATAGCCGCAATCGCGCAAATATTCCGCGAGCGGATGCCGCGCGACGATATCGGCTTCGACGATGAGGACGCAGGGGCGCTCGCTCACCCGCCGCCTCCGCTCCTTGAAGATGACGCTGTCAGCACGGCGGCGACGACCCATGGCGGACCGTCCATCAGTATCGTGCGAGGCGACATTGGGCCTGCCTTGGCGAGGAGCCGCTGTTAGACGAAGCGCTGTTGAAGGGCTTGCAACGGCGCGGGGCGCGATTGGTTCCCGCGCCAATCCCAGCGCGCTCCCCACGCTATGCGTCTGCGGGAAGGCTGAGCGGCGTCGCCATCATCGCCGATTGGCGATCTCGATGAGATTTTCGTCTGGATCGCGGAAGTAGACGGAAAGCAAGGGACCGGCGGCGCCTTCCCGCTCGACCGGCCCAAGCTCGACGCGGACGCCGCAGCGGCCGAGATGGGCGACGACCTCCGCCAAAGGCGTCTTGGCGATGAAGCAGAGATCGGCCGAACCCGGCGTCGGGTGTTTCGCTTTGGGCTCGAATTCATGGCCGGCGCGATGAAGGTTGATCTTCTGATCGCCGAAGCGCAAGGCCTTTCGCCCGGCGCCGAACGTCTCGACCGTCATGTCGAGGACCTCGGCGTAGAAAGCGCAAGTACGTTCGATGCTTGCGACCGTCAGAACAAGATGATCGAGATGATCGATCGCAATCATCGGCGCCGCGTCTTGGCTTTGGGCGCGCGATCGGCCGCGACGCCGAACCGTTGCTCCAGCAGTGCGAAGAGCGCTCGCGCTGCTTGTATTTCGCCGCCTTCCGGCCCGTAAGCGCGCGGCTTTGGATTCCAGGCGTAGACGTCGAAATGCGCCCAGGCCGCGGTCTTGGCGACGAAGCGCTGGAGGAACAGAGCTGCGGTGATCGAGCCGGCGAAGGGGCTGGAGGGAGAATTGTTGAGATCGGAGATCTTGCCGTCGAGCATCGAATCGTACGCTCGCCACAACGGCAGCCGCCAGGCCGGATCGCAGGTTTCCCGAGCGAAGCGCGCGATGTCGGCGGCGAGCGGCTCGTCATCGGTGTAGAACGGCGGCAGGTCCGGCCCGAGCGCGACGCGCGCCGCCCCGGTCAACGTCGCAAAATCGAACATCAGCGCCGGCGCCTCTTCGTCGGCGAGGGCGAGCGCGTCGGCAAGGATGAGCCGACCCTCCGCGTCGGTGTTGCCGATCTCGATCGTCAGGCCCTTGCGGCTGCGCAGGACGTCGCCCGGACGGAACGCGGTCGCCGAGATCGAATTCTCGACGATCGGGATCAGCACGCGCAGACGCAGATCAAGCCCGGCCTCCAGGATCATGCAGGCGAGCGCGAGCGCGACCGCCGCCCCGCCCATGTCCTTCTTCATCAGCTCCATGGCGCCCGCCGGCTTGATGTCGAGCCCGCCGGTGTCGAAAGTCACCCCTTTGCCGATCAGCGTGACTTTCGCCGCATCGTCGCGGCCATGGGTAAAATCGACGAGGCGCGGCGCTTCGCCCGCGGCTCGGCCAACCGCGTGAATGAGCGGCAGGTCGCGCTTCTTCAGATCATCGCCGCGGGTGACGGCGATCGTCGCGCCGAAGCGCTCGGCAAGGCGGAGGGCCTCGCCTTCCAAAGCTTCCGGGCCGAGATCATTGGCCGGCGTGTTGACGAGGTCGCGGCCGAAGGCGACCGCGCGAGCGATGCGCTCGAGCCGGGCGCCGTCCGCATCTGCGGGCGCGACAAGGCTCGGCCCCGGTGTCTCGGGCGTGCGGTAGCGGGTGAAGCGATAAGACGCCAGTAAAAAGGCGAGGGCGGCGAGGCTCGCCTCGTACGGCGCATTGGCGAAGCGATAGACGCCTGGCGGCAAGGCCGTAGCGAGCTTGCCCGGCAGAAGAAGATCGCGGCTCGCCTCGGCGCTTTCGAGGCCGAAGAGCGCGGCGCAGAGAGCGCCTTTGGCGTCCGGCAAAGCAAGGCAGCGACCGGCCTTGGGCTCGAAGCCGCAGCCGTCGGCGAAGGCGGCGGCCGGCCTCGGCAGCGCCAATCGCACCGCTGCCCAACTCTCCTTGGTCACGAAATGGACGGGTATGGCTTTCGGCGTCGGCGCTGCAAATTGCAAGGGCAAGCTGTCGCTCCTTTGACAAGGGCGGCGAGCATAGTCGTTGCGGTGGCGACGGCAAATTCGCTGGCCCGAGCCCCTGCGCGCGTTAACTCCTCATTAGCCTTAACAAATTATTGCTTTGTGACGAGAGGCCGGACGACGAGAGGGGTCAACGTCCATGGCAGTGGGTTCGACCGTCCGAAACGGCTTCCGTAATTTCCCGCCGGCGCGCCGCCTCGCGCTGGCGCTCGTCCTTGGCCTCCTCGCCCCGCTCGGCGGCTGTCAGGGCGCCGACGACGTCACCGGCTCGATCGGGCCCGGCTCGACCGGGTCTCCTTCGGCCGCTCTGCCGACGAGCGACGAGGCTCTGCGCGCCTATGCGGATGAATGGGGCAAGCGTTATGACGACCATCCCGGCGAAAAGATCGCCTCGATCAACTATGCACGCGCGCTGCGGGCCTTGACGCGTTATCCGCAAGCGGTGGCGGTGATGCAATCGGCGGCGGTGAAAGCGCCCAAGGATTTCGAGGTTCTCGCCGCCTACGGCAAGGCGCTCGCCGACGGCGGCCAGTTGGAGCAGGCCGCCGACGTACTTTCGCGCTCCTATACGCCCGAGCGTCCCGATTGGGGGAGCATGTCGGCGCAAGGTATGGTCGCCGATCAGCTCGGCGACCATGCCCGGGCGCAGGAATTCTATCGTGGCGCGCTCAAGATCGCGCCCAACGAGCCGAATGTCCTCAGCAATCTCGGCCTTTCCTACGCCCTCGGCAAGCAATTGCCGCTTGCCGAGGAAACTCTGCGCAAGGCGGCGGCCCAGCCTTCGGCCGACCGGCGCGTGCGCAACAATCTGGCGCTGGTGCTGGCGCTCGAAGGCAAGTTCGCCGAAGCCGAGAAGATCAACGAGCGCGACATGTCGCCTGAGGCGGCCGCAGCTAATGTCGCGGCCGTGCGCCAAATGATCGCGCAGTCCAATTCCTGGCGCGACATCCAGGCGATCGACGCACAGAAACCCGTAAAGGCCGCGAAGGCGAAGAAGGACGCGCCCGACACGGCTGGGCCGATGCAGCTTCAGCCGCCCGGATAGGCTCAACCGAGCGTCCCTTCCCCTACGAAGCGCTCCTTGCGCGCTCAGCGCGAGCAAGCACGTCGGTTACGGTCGGGCCTTCTGCGGGTTCTTTGCGCCCTGCCCGCTTCGAGGCTATGCGGGCGTTCATCGCCGTCCGGCGCCCCGGGGGGAAGAAGGTCCAAGGCCCTTGCTCCATCTTCTGCCGTTCTCGTCCCTGGCGATCCTGGGGCTTGTCGGCCTCGTCGCCGGCTTCGTCGATGCGATCGCCGGCGGGGGCGCCTTGCTCACCATTCCGGCCCTGGCGCTCGCCGGCCTCGATCCAGTGGCGGCGGTTGCGACAAACAAGGTCAATGGGACCTTTGGCACGGCCTCGGCGACCTGGACTTTCGCGCGGCTCGGCAAGATCGACCCTGCCGCGATGTGGCCTTCGGCCTTCGCCGCCGGCCTCGGCTCGATCGCCGGCGCGCTCGTTCTGCCGATCGCGCCGCGCGAGGCGGTCAGTGCGGCCCTACCGGCGGTGTTGATCGCGGTCGCGCTTTATTTCGCCTTTGCGCCGCAAATGGGCGACGGAGACCGGGCGCAGCGGCTCAGCGAACGCGCCTACGCCTTCTCGGTCGCCCCGCTGGTCGGGTTCTATGACGGCGTCTTCGGTCCGGGCGCCGGCTCGTTTTACACGATCGGCTTCGTCGCCCTCGTCGGCTACGGCGTCACCCGCGCGATCGCCAACGCCCGCCTCGCCAATTTCGCCAGCAACCTCGGCAGTCTGGCGATTTTCGCCTTTGGCGGCCAGATCGTCCTTGCCGCCGGATCGGCGATGGGGATCGGACAGTTCCTGGGCTCGCGGCTCGGCGCGCATGCCGTGCTCGGCGCCGGCGCCCGTCTGGCGCGGCCGCTGATCGTCGTCGTTTCCTGCGTGATGGCGGTCCGCTTGGCGACGACCCCCGGTCATCCGGCGCATCATTGGCTCGTCAATGGCGCAAAAATGCTCCTCGGCGGTTGACGGGCGCGAAAGCCCGCGTCTATAAGCCCCTCCGACAGACTGGGCTTTTTAAAAAGCGCAGTCGTTTTGCTTTTGGGCCAAAGCTCGCCGTCGAGTCTTGGCCATTCAAAGATTTCTCAAGGATTGTCGTTCGATGGCCAATACGAGTTCGGCAAAGAAAGCCGTTCGCAAAATTGCGCGGCGCACCGCGATCAACAAGTCGCGCCGCAGCGAAATGCGCACCACCGTCCGCAAGGTCGAGGAGGCGCTCGCCTCTAAGGACGCCAAGGCCGCCGCCGCCGCGCTGCATGACGCCGAGCCGGTGCTTTCGCGCGCCGCCCAGAAGGGCATCGTGCATAAGAACGCCGCCTCCCGGAAAATTTCCCGCCTGACCAAGCGGGTCAAGGCGCTCGCCGGCTAAATCGACCCGGACAAACGAAGGACGTTTCACAGCGCATTCCTGCGGATGGCGCGGCTATTTTCGCGCGCCTTGCGGGGCAATCCAGGAATATTTGCGATAACGCCGGAGGCGGCGGCGCCCTATCTTGCTCCCATCGACCAGAGGGGGAGCCGTGATGTCCGATACTCAAGTCGCCGAAGTTGATCGGCTGCTGCCAGCGCCGCGTCTCACCGCGCTCGGTTTGCAACATGTCTTGGTGATGTACGCCGGCGCCGTCGCGGTGCCGTTGATCATTTCCGGCGCGTTGGGTCTAACGCCCGACCAGCGGGCCATTCTCATCAACGCCGATATTCTTGCCTGCGGTTTGGCGAGCCTCGTCCAGTCGATCGG
>DASZFX010000463.1:0-5458 GCA_035939375.1 Roseiarcus sp. | reverse complement strand
TCCCGATTGGTTCGGCATGCTCGGCCAGCAGCCGCTGGTCGGGCCGCTCACCGCTTCGATTGTGATATTTTTCCTCTTTTTCGGCCTCTTCGCCGTCGTCCTGCATGGCTCAATGTTGGGTCGGCTTATCTATGTGGTCGGCAGTAACGCGCAGGCGGCGCGTTATTCGGGCGTGCGCGTCGGGCTGGTCAAGGCCGCCCTCTTCGTCGGCTCGGCCTTTGTGGCGGCGCTCGCGGGAGTTCTATATGCTGCGCGGCTGGGATCGGTGCGCGGAGACATGGCCGAGGGCTTCGAACTCGACATCATCACCGCCGTGCTCCTGGGAGGCGTCAGCATATTCGGCGGCAAGGGCAATCTCGTCGGCGTCGGCTTGGGGATCCTTGTCATCCTGAACCTGCGCAACGGAATGGGCCTCGCCGACATCACGGGCAATACCCAGAACTATGTGATCGGAGGAATTCTCATACTCTCGGTGCTGATTCCGAACATGTATGAGGAAATAAGCAACAGGTGGAAAGGGAGACAACGATGAAACGATATTTGATGAGCGTCGCCGCGCTGGCGTTGCTTGCGCTCGCGCCGCAATGCGCACTGGCCGCCGACGCCATGGCGACGCCCGGCAAGGACGTCAGCATGGTGCTCCTGCCGAAGTTCCTCGGCATCCTGCCTTTCGACCAGGCTCATAAAGGCGCCGAGGAGGCCGCCAAGGAGCTGAAGAATCCGGCCGCGCTGCAATTCCTCGGCCCGACGCCGCAGAACAGCGTCGCCGGACAGATCGAAATCGTGACCAACGCCACGACGCAAGGCGTCAAGGCGATCATGATCTCGAACAATTCGGGCGATCAGATCTCGCCGGCCGCCAAGGCGGCCCAGGCCAAAGGCATCAAGGTCGTGACCTGGGATTCGCCGATCCCTTCCGCCGACGGCGAAGACGTATTCGTCGCCCAGGTCGACTTTTCCGACATCGGCAAGGTCATGGCCGACATGACGCTCAACATTCTCGGGTCCGGCGGCGGCAAGTTCGCCATTCTATCAGCGTCGCCCGACGCCTCGAACCAGAACGCCTGGATCGCGGCGATGAAGACGGCGTTGAAAGACCCGAAATACGCCAAGCTTGAACTTGTCGACACCGTTTACGGCAACGACGAGTCCGAGAAGAGCTATACGCAGGCCCAGGCCCTCGTCGACAAGCATCCGGACATGAAGCTGATCATGGCGCCGACCTCCGTCGGCATCGTCGCGGCTTCGAAGGCGCTGCAAGACGAGAAGCTTTGCGACAAGGTCAAGGTCAGCGGTCTTGGCCTGCCGAGCGAAATGCTCGCCTACACGAAGAATGGCTGCGCGCCGCAATTCGCATTGTGGAGCTTCGTCGATCTCGGCTACCTCGCCTATTACACGGCCTATATGCTCGCAACCGACGCCATGAAGGCCGAGGAAGGCGCGAAGTTCAAAGCCGGTCGCATGGGCGAATATGCGATCACCAAGGACCCGACGCGCGCCAAGGGTCTGCGCGTGCTGATGGGACCGTTCACCGTGTATAACAAGGACAATATCGAAGCGGCGGCGAAGTAGTCGGCGCCTTTCGATTTGGGTTCACGCGCCGAGGCGGCGCGTGAACCTCCGCGCATTGAGCGCAGGCGACTATCCGAGGCGGCCCATAGAAGTTCGAAACTCAAAGCCGCTGACCCGGTTCATCCAGCTCCGACGGGTGGCGGTCAGGATTTTGCGAATGGACGCGAGAGGGCCGCGTCGCGCTTCAGCGTCATGCCGAAGCCGGGACGGTCGCTCGGACGCACCCGTCCGTTTTCGGGAAGCTCCTCGCCTTCGAACAAGGCGCCAAAGACCGGCTCGATCGTATCGCCGCCGGCGCTCATATTGACATATTCGCAGAAGGGAATGTGCGGCTGCGAGTGGACGAAATGATACGAATAGCCGCCGGAGCCGTGCGGCACCACGGGAATGTCATAAGCGGCCGCCATCGCGCTGACGCGCAAGGCCTCGGTCAGGCCGCCCATCCACATCAGGTCAGGCTGCAGAATATCGACCGCGCGCTCCTCGATCAGCGCGCGAAATCCATAACGCGAATATTCATGTTCGCCGGTCGTCCAGCGCGTCTGAGGGCGCCGTTGCTTCAGGATGCGGTGACCTTCGATATCGTCGGGCGACAGCGGCTCTTCGATCCAATGAATATCGAGGGGCGCCAGCGCTTGCGCGAGATCGACCGCATAGCCGACGTCGAGCGACATGTAGCAATCGACCATCAAGGGGAAGTCGGGGCCGACGGCGGCGCGATGCGCGGCGAGGAACTCGACGTTTTTCTTTAGGCCCGCTGGCCCGTCGGCGGGACCGTGGGGCAGGGGAACCTTGCCGCCCCAAAAGCCTTGGCGCTTATACGTCTCCGGTCGCGGGCCGGTGCAATAGAGCGAGAGCCAGTCGCGCGTCGCCCCGCCGATCATGGCGTAGACCGGCTCGTCGCGAAGGCGCCCGAGAAGGTCCCAAAGCGCGAGGTCGACGACCGAAATCGCCGCGACCGTCACCCCCTTGCGCCCGTAGGGGAGGCTCGCCCGATAGAGTTGGTCCCAAATGCGGTTGACGTCGCGCGGCTCGGCGCCGATCAGAAAACGACGAAAATGGTTCTCGATCATGAAACAGGCCGGCGGTCCGCCGAGTCCGGTGGCGACGCCGACGAGGCCGCCCTTGGTTTCGATCTCGACGACGATGGATCCGAGCACCGCGATGCCCCAGCTCGTGCGCGACGCCTTATATTCCGGGTAGCCCGACATCGGATTGGCGATCAGCGTGTCGATCAGCCAATGACCCTTGGCGCGGTCGTGGTAGTCGCCGCCGCCCCCGCCGCCTCCGACAAGAAAGGCGCGAATGTCGGTGATCTCGTCACGGCGCATGGGCGTTGGGACTCACTGGAGATTGACGAAGAGGCCGCCGTCGACCAGGAGCGAGGCTCCTGTGACGTAGCGGGCGAGATCCGAGGCAAAGAAAACCACGACGTCGGCGATGTCTTCCGGCTTGCCGAAGCGCCCGAGCGGCACACGGGCGTCGAGATAGGCGCGCTTCTTCGGGTCGGACCAATCGTCGCGATTGATGTCGGTTTCGATCGCGCCCGGCATGATCGAGTTGCAGCGGATTTTGTGCGGACCAAGGGCGATCGCGATCGATTGCATCAGCGAATGTACGCCAGCTTTGGTCGGCGTGTAATGGCTCTGCATGGCGCCGCCGACAAGGGCGCTGATCGAGGAGATTGCGACGATCGAGCCCCCGCGTCCCTGCTTGACCATCTGGTTGGCGGCGGCTTGGGTCGTAAAGAATGCGCCGCCGAGATTGACGTCGATCACCTTGCGATAGAGATCGGCGGGCATATCGAGGAAGGCGTGGAACGGACAAACGCCGGCGTTCGAGACGTGGATATCCACGCCGCCGAAAGTCTTGACCGCGGCGTCGACCAGCCTCGTCGCGGTGCCTGGATCGGCCACATCGCCGGAGACCAGCAATCCGTCGCCGCCCGCCGCCTTCACCGCGGCGAGCGCTTCCTGCGCCGGCGCGTCGCCGCCGAACGCTGCGTCGGCGTCGGCGTCATGATTGATGACGACCTTCGCGCCTTCGCGCGCCAGTGCGATCGCGATCGCCCGTCCAATGCCCCGCGAGGCGCCCGTCACGATCGCAACTTTTGCTTCAAGCAACATGGGTTCGCTCTCAATCCATGTGCCATTGTTTGGGCAACAGGAATGGAAAGCCGGTGCGCTCGTCGACCTCGATCTTCATCAAAGGCGTCATCGATTGGCCCCAGCGCGCATTGACTGGATCTTTGGCGAGCGCTGCGACGGTCTTTTCAAGGTCGTCCGTCTCGAAATAGCCGAAGAGCGTCAGGCCGTGGCGAAAGATCGAATAATTGCGAATCCCGGCCTTCTTCAGCGCATCCAGCATCTCCGGCCAGATTTCGTCATGGCGCTTCTTGTATTCCTCTTCATGGCCCGGCCGAACTTCGAGCACCCAGGCGTATTGTCCCATTCTTTATGCTCCCTTGGGCGCGAGATAGTCGTGAATGACCCGGCCTTGGACCAGCGTGAAATCGGCGCGCCAATGGAGCGCGTCCAACATATCGACGACGGGGAGCCGGTAAACGGGCGCCTGCGCGTTCGGCCGGAGTTCGACCGTGCAAGGTCCGCTCCAGCATTCATGGACAACGACATTGGCGAGGCGGCGGGCGGTGAGCTGACGGATCGCCGGCGTCCCGTCGATGTGATCGACGGCTTTGAGATTGATATTCTCGGCAAAGTCGAAATGGCGCGTGAGGCGGTCAAGCGTGTCTCGCCGCTGCTTGAACGCCATCGTGCCGGTGATGACATCGATGCCGTTTCGCGCGACCGTGCCGACCACGAGATCGCCCCGATGTTCAAGCCTCGGCTCGCCGAGCTTCTTTGGCTGGCCGTGAATCTCGCGACCGTGGCTAACGCCGACCTCGGAGGACAAGAAGAGATAGGGCGAATAAGAGCCCGTGACATTGGCCGATGAGAGCCGCGCGCCGATCGAGACGTTTGACTCGCCATATGGCCCGAGCCAGTCGGTGTCGGTCATCCGGTAGATATGGGCGAAGACGACATCGCTCGTCGGCTCGAGCGGCGGCGGCAGAACGCGCGCCACGGCGGCTGCGCTTGTGCGCCAAACAAGCGTCAGGACTTCGACATTTCGAAAGGAAAACGGAAAGGGCGGGATCGTCGGCGCGTCCCAAGGGGTCGAGAAACCGGGCGCGACAATATCTTCGATGCTGACGGCGCCGAGTCCCCCATCGCGCAAGTCCTTGCTCATGGCGCCTCCCAGGCGCGTACCGCGTCGCGAAGCTGGATCGTTTCGGTCAATATGTCGTCGTAGAGCGAATCCATGTAGTCCTGGTGGGTATATTCCAGGGCGACGTAGCCATCGAACCCGGCGGCCTTCAGCGTCGCCAGTTGCGCCCCGATGTTGATCGTCCCCTTGGCCAGCTTGGTCTGAAGTTCGCCGACCTTTGTCTGGCGCAGATGAACATGCGCCGCGAAGGGCGCGAGCGCGTCGATCTCATCCTGGCGATAGCCGAGGCAGACGAAATGCGCGTAATCGAGCGTGAGCTTCAGTCCCGGCGTCCTATCGAGGAGATCCATCGCGAGCGACGGCGTTTCCAGATAGGAATGGACATGCGGTTCTATCGTGAGCGTCACGCCCGCCTGGGCGGCGATCGGGACAAGCCGCTTCAAGTTCTCCGCCGACTGCGACAGCGCCTGCCTCCTGCCTTGGCCGGGATTGATCACTCCGGGCAATACGAAAATGACGCCGATCCCGGCGCGGGCGCAGAATTTGACGGCCTGCTTCAGATCGCGGACGTTCTCCTCGATGTGGGCGGCGTCGGCGAGGTTGCGCTCGCCAAGCGTCGCGCCGAACAGGTGGTAGAGGCAGGGCAGGGCGACGCCCA
>DASZFX010000462.1:0-6346 GCA_035939375.1 Roseiarcus sp. | reverse complement strand
TCGATCGCAATAGATATCGAAGGTCGTGCGATCCGGCGCGCGAATTTCCGCGGCGACATCCATGGCCATGCCGTCGATAATCGCGACGAAATCCTCCTGCCGCAAGCCATAGGCGCGGATGACTTTTGCGAGGCCGGCGAGACGCTCGATGTCCGCGCCTGAAAAAAGCGCGGCGATGTCGTCCCGCCACGCTTGCAACGCCGCACGGCGCCCCTCGCGCGGGCCGCCGCTGTCGTCGGCGATATCGTCGACGGCGCGGCAGAACCCGTAGATTTCGTACATCGCCTCACGTTTCTCGCGCGGCAGGACGCGCATTGCGAGATAGAACGAGCTGCTGCGCGACGCGGCGGCGGGCGCGCTGATTGCGTTCGGCGCCGCGCTCATCCTGCGCCGCCGCGCTTGGCCGGACCCATGACCCGCGCGACGGCGCCTTCGAGCGCGCCCAGGAGGCCGAGGGCGATGAAGCCGGGTTTGGTCGGATGTACGCGCTGGCTTAAAGGATCGCGCCGGCGAAGGCGCGCGCAATTGGCGCGGGCGAGGCGCTGGATCGCGCCGATTTCGCAAGCGAGGCGGAAGTCGGCGACGCCCGCGGGAAGGCCTGCGCCTTGATCGAGAAGCGCTTGGCTGCGTCGCGCCAACTTGCCGATCGCCTCGCAGAGCGGCGGCGAAGCGCGCGGCGCGGAAAGATCCGCGATCGTCGCGCCGCAGGATTCAAGCGTCTCTTGCGGCAGATAGACGCGATCGAGCTTCACGAAATCCTCCGCGCAATCTTGCAAATGATTGATCACTTGCAGGCTGGCGCAGATCGCGTCGCTCGCCGGCCAGAGAGCGGCGCTCTCGCCATGGACGTCGAGCACGAAGCGCCCGACCGGCATGGCCGAGAGCGCGCAATAATCCATCAATTCGCCCCAGTCGCGATAGCGCAGCTTGGTCACGTCGAGCCGGAAGGCGGCGAGAAGATCAAGCGGATGGCGCAAGGCCAACTTGCGCGCGGCGAGCGTCGCCCGCAAGGCGATTCCACTCGGCGCGTCGTCGCGTTCGCCCTTCAGCGTCGCCGCCATCCGATCGAGGCCCGAAAGCTTCGCCTCCGGCGACAGCGAGGGATCGTCGGCAATGTCGTCGGCGGCGCGCACGAACCGGTAGAAGGCGAGAATCGTCGCGCGATGACGCTCGGCGATGAGGCGCGAGGCGACAGGGAAGTTCTCGCTGTGTTCGGTTCTGTGCGGCAGGCTGATTTCGCTCACGACCCTACAACGTTCTATCCACGCTCCCGGTTCGACGCCCGCCGATGTTTGTCTGTGACACAGCCACCGCGCCGATTCCGCCATCGCGCAAGCCGCAGGTTAAATATTCATCGCTCCGAGTACCCCATAATCGAAGGCAAAGCTAGTTCGGGCCTTCCCTCACCACTTGCGAGAGGGCGACAGAGGCGGATTTTCTCATTGTTTGCTTGGCGAAGCGGAGCGCCAGAGGAATTCGAAGTTGAGGACGGTCGCCGCCGAAGGCGTGGGCCGCTCTCTCGACGCCCAATGCGTCAGCTCACCATGCCAGTGCGCTTGAACCATTCGAGCGCATCCTTGATCGCTTCCTGGTACGGACGATGACGATAGCCGAGCTCGCGCTCGGCCTTGGCGGAGGAAAAGAACATGCGATGCTTGGCCATGCGCAGGCCGTCCAACGTCAGAAAGGGCTCGCGGCCGGTCATGCGCGCCGCCGCCTCGCTCAGCACGGCGAGCGGATAGAGCGGCGCGCGCGGCAACCTGATGCGCGGCGGCGCGCGGGCGACGAGGCCAGCAATATCGGCGAGCATTTGTCCCAGCATGACATTGTCGCCGCCGAGTATGTAGCGCTCGCCGATAGCCCCGAATTTGAGGGCCGCGACATGGCCAGTCGCGACGTCGTCGACATGAGCGAGATTGAGCCCGGTGTCGACATAGGCTGGCATACGGCCGCGCGCGGCTTCGATGAGAATGCGCCCGGTGGGAGTCGGGCGCCCGTCGCGCGGGCCGAGCGGCGTCGAGGGATTGACGATGACGGCCGGCAGGCCCCTGGCGACCATCGACTCGACCAGCCGCTCGGCGGCGATCTTGCTGCGCTTGTAAGCGCCGGCGGCGTGGGCTTCGGCAAGGCCGACGCTTTCATCCGCCGGCGCGCCGGCGCGCGGCGCGAGCGTCGCGACGCTGCTGGTATAGACGATCCTCTCGACCCCCGCGTCCGCGGCCGCCTGCATGACGATCTGCGTTCCTTGGACATTGGCCTCGACGATCTCATCCGGGTTAGGCGCCCAAAGCCGATAGTCGGCGGCGACGTGAAAGAGGAAACGCGCGCCGCGCAACGCCGCCGCCATTGCGGCGCCATCGCGCATGTCGGCGAAGGCGACCTCGACGCGCTCGCGCGCGGCGGGCGGGCGCGTGCTTGTCGGCCGCGTCACGGCGCGGATAAGGCCGACCCCGGCGACCAGCGCCTCGACGAGCGCCGAGCCGACGAAGCCTGAGGCGCCGGTGACGACGATCGTGTCCTTTTCGTCAATGTCGAACGCCATGACGCCTTGTGGCTTGGTCCGCGAAGGTTGTTTGATCTTTCGAGAGCCCCTCCCCCGCCCTATAGACTCTTGACGCCCGGCGCCACCCGTCAGATCGATGGTTGAGGCGACGGACTGGACGCGTGGTTCGGTCGCGCGGTCGCGCCGCCCCGCCGCCAATTGATTGTCTTGACAAGTTCTAACTTGCAGGCGACGATCCTGACCGTTTGGTCAAGATCGTCGCAGGCTCGGCGTGTTCAGCGCCGCGCTCCAGGGGGCGCTTATGACGACTGCACATAAGGGGACCGCCGCGCCAGGCGTTTCAACGGGGGTGCTGAGCCCGGATGTCCTGGCCGCGAATTTCGCCGATCTCCATCCGCCGCTGAGCGAGCACGAGGCCCATGTCGAGGCCGATCGCTGCTACTTTTGCTACGACGCGCCGTGCCAGCAGGCCTGCCCGACCGCGATCGACATTCCTCTTTTCATTCGCGAGATCGCCGCCGGCAATCCGCTCGGCGCGGCCAAGACCATCTTCGACGCCAATATCATGGGCGGCATGTGCGCGAGGGTCTGCCCCACCGAGACGCTGTGCCAGGAGGCCTGCGTACGCGAAGCGGCCGAAGGCAAGCCGGTGCAGATCGGTCTGTTGCAGCGCTACGCCACCGACGCCTTGATGGAGACCGGCAAGAACCCTTACACGCGCGCCGCGCCGACAGGAAAGCGGATCGCCGTCGTCGGCGCCGGGCCGGCAAGCCTTGCCTGCGCCCATGCGCTCGCCATGCTCGGCCATCAGGCGACCATATTCGAAGCCCGCGAGAAATCCGCCGGCCTCAACGAATACGGCATCGCAGCCTATAAGACGCCCGACGATTTCGCCCAGAAAGAGGCGGCCTTCATCCTGTCGATCGGCGGCATCGAAGTGAAGCATGGCGTGGCGCTCGGCCGCGACGTCGATCTTGCAGCCTTGCGGCGCGACTATGACGCGGTGTTCCTCGGCCTCGGCCTCGCCGGCGTCAACAAGCTCGGCCTCGCGAGCGAAGGCGCGCTCGCCAATGTCATCGACGCCGTCGATTACATCGCCGAGCTTCGCCAGGCGAAAGACCTCTCGAAGCTTTCAGTCGGAAGAAGGGTCGTCGTGGTCGGCGGCGGCATGACGGCAATCGACGTTGCGGTGCAGGTCAGGCGCCTCGGCGCGGAACTGGTGACGATCGTTTATCGTCGCGGCCAGGAGCATATGAAGGCGAGCGGCTACGAGCAGGAGCTCGCCCAGACCAACGGCGTCTTGATACGTACTTGGGCGAAACCCGTCGCCCTGGAAGGAAACGGCGCCGTCAGCGCAGTCGTCTTCGAAAAGACGCGCGAGGAAGGCGGAAAGCTCGTCGGCGCGGGGGAAACCTTCAGGCTCGACGCCGATGTGGTCTTCACCGCCATCGGCCAGGTCCTGACGCCGGCTTCGTACGGCGGCGGCGAGACGCTGAACGGCAAGGACGGCCGCGTTCTCGTCGATGACGAGCGGCGCACCAGCCTCAAAGGCGTATGGGCCGGCGGCGATTGCGTCTATGGCGGGCAGGACTTGACGGTTGGCGCGGTCGAAGACGGCAAGCAGGCGGCGCGCTCGATCGACGCGGCGCTGAGAGCGAGCCGGCGGGCTTGAGGAGGACTTTCACATGGTCGATCTCAGGACAGAGTTTCTCGGCGTAAAATCGCCCAATCCCTTCTGGCTCGCCTCCGCGCCGCCGACCGACCGCAAGACCAACGTCGAGCGCGCCTTTCGCGCCGGCTGGGGCGGCGTCGTCTGGAAGACGCTCGGCGAAGCGGGGCCGCCAGTCGTCAACGTCTCCGGCGCGAGGTACGGCGCGATCCACGGGCCGGACCGGCGCGTCATCGGCCTCAACAATATCGAGTTGATCACCGACCGCGATCTCGAAATCAATCTGATCGAGATCAAGGAGATGAAGCGCAAATGGCCCGACCGCGCGCTGATCGTCTCGCTGATGGTGCCATGCGACGAAGAATCCTGGAAGAAGATCCTCAAGCGCGTCGAAGAGACCGAATGCGACGGCGTCGAACTGAATTTCGGCTGTCCCCATGGCATGTCGGAGCGCGGCATGGGATCGGCCGTCGGCCAGGTGCCGGAATATATCGAAATGGTGGCGCGCTGGTGCAAAGCCCATACGCGCATGCCGGTGATCGTAAAGCTGACGCCGAACATCACCGACATCCGTTTCCCGGCCCGCGCCGCGATGAAAGGCGGCGCCGACGCGGTGTCCCTCATCAACACGATCAATTCGATCATGGGCATCGATCTCGACGCCATGGCGCCCTCGCCCAATGTCGACGGCAAAGGCACCCACGGCGGCTTTTGCGGGCCGGCGGTCAAGCCGATCGCGTTGTCGATGGTTTCGGAGATCGCGCGCGATCCGGCGACGCGCGGCCTGCCGATCTCGGCGATCGGCGGCGTCACCACCTGGCGCGACGCGGCCGAATTCATCGCGCTCGGCGCCGGCAATGTGCAGGTCTGTACGGCGGCGATGACTTATGGCTTCAAGATCGTCGAAGAGATGATCTCAGGGCTCAAGACCTTCATGACCGCCAAAGGTTATGAACGGATCGAGGACTTCCGCGGCCGCGCCACCGGCAGCGTCATCGACTGGCAGTATTTGAACCTCAACTATGTGGTGAAGGCCGAGATCGACCAGGACCTCTGCATCAAATGCGGCCGCTGTCACATCGTCTGCGAGGATACATCCCATCAGGCGATTTTCCCGATGGTCGATGGAAAAAGAAAGTTCGTCGTCAACGACGCGGAATGCGTCGGCTGCAATCTTTGCGTGATCGCCTGTCCGGTCGAAAATTGCATCACCCTCGTCCATAAGACGCAAGGCATCGATCCGCGCACCGGCTTCGACTACGCTCGCCCGCCGGCGAATTGGACCGCGCATCCGAACAATCCGGCCGCCGCCAAGGCGGCGGAGTAAGAGACCCGGGCGGGCGGAGCGGCTTTGCGGCCCCATGTCGCCCTGCTCCCTGGCGAGGATCGCCGCCTCGGCGCGGGAGCGCAGGCGCCCGGCGGGCTTCCCGGCGCTGTCGATTGGCGCCATAGAGGAGCTGGCCGCGGGGATGCGTCAGGAGGCCTCATGATCAGGGCGGGCTTTGAAGCTGTCGCAATGGTGACGGCGCTAACCCTTGCGCTCGCGGCGGGCGCTGCGGCCCAGACCGCCGCGCCGGCGACGGGCGCCAAGCAGAAGCCGAAAGCGAACGCCGCGCCGACGATTGCTGTGACCGTGACGAACAAACGAACCACCGGCCTGGCCGAGCTTGACATCGCACAGACCGGATCGCCGGCTTTCAAGCCGTTCGTCAGGAAGCTCGCTCCGGGCAAGCAAACGGTGATTACACTGCCCCGCGACGAAAATTGCGTGTTCGATCTCTTCATGAAATATGAGGACGGAGCGACGAGCACCGTGCCCGGCTTCAATGTCTGCGACGACGGAAAGATCAATCTCGTCGACTAGCTCGGCCGCCGTCGCAAAAGGCGCGGGGCGCGACGTACCAACTGTGGCCGCGTCACCTCATCGCTGTCAGGCGGTCGTCGGGCGAACGTGGCGATGGCAGTCCGGGCGCTGGCGGGAGGAATTGTGTACTTCGCCCGAAGTACAGAGCCAACGTCGGCACCCCCCGCGAGCCACGCCGCCTCATCGCCGTCAAGCGCCTTCGGCGCTTCTCCGCTTCGCTTCGACCCTTCGGGTGACTGCGACGAGGCGGCGCGGCATGTCGGTCGTCAGGAGGTTTTGGTGACGATACCGGCCATGGGCCGGTTCGCTC
>DASZFX010000461.1:0-17490 GCA_035939375.1 Roseiarcus sp. | reverse complement strand
AACTGGCCACGCCACTTGGCGGACGACCACTTGGCCTGATGGTGCTTGTAGTACAGCTTGGCGGCCGCCTCGAACGTGACGCCTGCCGCCGCCTCGCGGGCTCTGTCAGCGTGGCGGGCCGCTCGGGCCGACCGCCCCTGCTCTATTGGGTCGTGGCCGTCGAGCAGCGCGAGCCGCGCCTTCCGCGCCCGTTCCTTGGCCTCGCGCAGATCGACGGTGTGGAGCGGCCCGAGGCCCAACATCCGCTCCTTGCGCCGGCCATCGGCGTCGCGGTATTCCCATCGCAGGACCCAACTCTTCGCGAGCTTCGCGTCCTTCGCGTCCTTCGCCTCGCTGGCCGTGACCTGTAATCGTAACCCGGGCTCGCCCTGGACGGCATAGCGTCCCGGCTCCTTGACCGCGTCAACCTGCTTCTGTGTTGTCAGTGCCATCACCCTTCCTCCCGTTCCCCCGGCTCCGCCCCCGTCCCCGCCCCCGCGAGGCTCCCCGCCCTATATCGGGCCTCAGCGAACATTCGTCTAGAGGGTCTCCGCCTAAATCTTTGCTGTTACGGGCATTTCTGTCTGGGCCGGGCGAGCCTCCCCGACCCTCCTCGACCACCCTGACCGGCGTCGCTTTAGCCGCCGCTGCTTGGGCGGCGTTCAGCTTGCAGGACGCGACCGTCAAATGGCTCGTCGTCAAGGTCCCGGTCGCCGAAATCCTGTTCGCGCGGAGTTTCGTGATCGTCGTGGTCGCAAGCCTCGCGTTGCGCCGGGCGCAGGTCGCCATCCTCGTTGAGCGGCGCAATCTCGTTTCGATCGGCATCCGCGCCGCATTCATCCTCGCCGCCTGGCTCACCTATTACGCCGCGGCGCGCGAACTCTCGTTGCCGGCTTTGGTCACGCTTTATTTCGCCGCGCCTCTCTTCGTCGTCGCGTTGGCCCGTGTCACGCTCGGCGAAGCGCCGGGGCCGCCCGTCTGGGGCGCGACGATCGTCGGCTTCATCGGCGTCGTCGTCGCGGCCAATCCTGCCGCCGCGCCAAGCGCCTGGCCGGCGCTGCTGGTGCTCTTTGCGGCCTTGTGCTGGGCGATGACGACGATCCTGACGCGCAGCCTCAGCCTCTCGATCAGCACCGGCGTATTGATGGTCGGGACCAATTTCGTCTTCGTTATCGCCTGCGGCCTCGTCGCGCCTTTCGTTTTTGTCTGGCCGAGCGCCTCCGAGTTCGGACTGCTCATCCTCTTGAGCCTCTTCGGCGGGGTCGGACAATATTTCATGTTCCAGGGCATGCGGCTCGCCCCGGCCTCCTCGGTCGCGCCCTTTGAATATTCCTCGCTCGCCTGGGCGACCCTCTGGGGCTGGGCGATATTCGGCGATCTGCCGAGCCGTCACGTCCTGATCGGCGGCGCGATCATTCTCGCCAGCGGCCTCTTCCTGCTGGCGAGCGAGAGCCGCCGGCGTTTTGCCGCGCGCAAGTCGCAAGGCCGCGCGCAAGCGGCCAACTTTACGGCGGCGCCCTGATCCACTATCTGTCGCCGGCTCAAACGGGGGCGATAATGCTGGCGCGCGAGCGCGCTTCAAAGAATTCGCCGGCGATCGCATTCCTGTCGTCCGGAGCGCCGGAAGCCGAGGAGGCGAAGGCGCGGCTCGTCGCGCGCTACGGCGAGGTCAACCCCGCCAAGGCCGACGTCATCGTCGCTCTCGGCGGCGATGGGGTGATGCTGCAGGCGCTGCACCAGACCATAAAGACGCCGAAGCCGATCTATGGCATGAACCGCGGCTCGGTCGGATTCCTGATGAACGAATTCAAAGAGACCGGCCTGCGCCAGCGGATCGAGGCGGCGCGGCGTTCGATCGTTCATCCGCTCGTCATGCGCGCAATCGACGTCGTCGGCCAAACCACCACCGCCCGCGCCATCAACGAGATCTCGCTCATGCGTCAATCCTATCAGGCGGCGAAATTGCGCATCCTCGTCGATGGCGAGGAGCAGCTCGGCGAATTGATCGCCGACGGCGTACTGGTCGCTTCGCCCGCAGGCTCGACGGCCTACAATCTCTCGGTCAATGGGCCGATCCTGCCGTTGCGCGCGCCTTTGATGGCCTTGACCCCGATCTCGGCGTTCCGGCCGCGGCGGTGGCGCGGCGCGCTGTTGCCGGAAAACGTTCATGTCGTCATCGAGGCGCTCGATGCCGACAAGAGGCCGGTCGCGGCCGTCGCCGATCGCCTTGAAATCAAGAATGTCGCGCGCGTCGACGTCTCAATGGACCTTGCGACCGATCTGGTGCTGCTTCACGATCCAGGTCATTCGCTCGACGAGCGAATCTTGCGCGAACAATTTCGCTATTGAGCGGCGGGCCATGACGCGGGCGAAGATTCTGAACGAAGACGTCCTCGCAGACCGCCGCTTCAAGCTGACGCTGACGACGATCGAGACGAGCGAAGCGGACGGCGAGGCGCGCGTCCTGCGCCATGAAGTCTATCATTACAAACACGCCGCCGCGCTGCTGCTTTATGATCCGGCGCGGCGCGTCGTGATGCTGGTTCGTCAGTTCCGCGTCGGCGGCTACCTCGGCGGCGCCGCCCAGCCGATGATCGAAGTCTGCGCCGGCATGCTCGACGGCGACGAGCCCGAGACTTGCGTCATTCGCGAAGCGCTGGAGGAGACCGGAATCAAGATCGTCTCGGCCCGCCATGTCTTCGACGCCTATACGAGCCCCGGCGGGACGACCGAAATGATCGCCTGCTTCGTCGCGCCCTATGGCGAAAGCGACAGAATAGGTCCCGGCGGCGGCGTCGATGCGGACGAACATATCGCGCTCCTCGAGCCAGCTCTGGAAGAGGCGATCGCGATGATCGAACGCGGCGAGATCTCGGACGCCAAGACCATCGCGCTGTTGTACTACGCCAAAGCGGAGCGGCTGCTCGACAGGCGATGAGGGAGCGGCGAGGGCCGCGCTTCGGCGGCTGAGCCGCCTCGTCGCCGAGCGCCGGCGGCGAGCCCCTGGCCCCTTGTTGATTCCTCCCTCCCGCCGCGCGATGCTTTGCCCCGCCGGCGAGGCCGCCGGGCGAGGTGGCAATGTTTCCTGGACTTCTCGCTTTGGTCTTCTCCGCCGCCTTCAGCGGGGCTGCGCTCTATCTCAATCTCGTCGAACAGCCGGCGCGGCTCGCACTCGATGACCGCGCGCTCCTTTCCGAATGGCGGCCGAGCGACCGGCGCGGCTTCGCCATGCTGGCGACGCTTGCGCTGATCGCCGCGATCCTGGCGCTCGCCGCATATTTCGAAACCCAGGACCTGCGCTGGCTCATCGGCACGCTGGTCCAGATTGCAAGCTGGCCCTATACGTATTTCGCGATCGTCCCGGTGACCAACCGCATCCTCACCCTGCCCGGAGCGGACGTCGCCTCGGCGCGCGAACTCGTGCGCAGTTGGGGCCTTCTCGAAATCGGCCAGACGGCGATCGGCGTCGCCGCGTGCGCGGTCTTTCTCTGGGCGCTCTAAGCCGCCTCGGCCACGTCATAGGGCGCGTAGTCGATCATCGTCGGCAAGAGTTCGGCGTCGCCGAGACCGTTGATCGCCATGAGCAGCAACGGCGGCGGCTTCCCGATGCGGGGAGGCTCGATATCCTCCATCGGGACGGGCGGCGGCGAGGCCGCAGGAGACAGCTCCTCCGCGACGATTTTCGCGACGAAAGCGCGCGCCTCTTCCGCGACGGCTTCCGCCACATAGGCGCAGGCCTCTTCCGCGACGACTTCGGCGACAAAGGCGCGGGCCTCTTCGAGCGCTCCCTCCGCCTCGAGGCGGCGCAGCAGCGACAAAAGCCGATCGAGTTCTGGCGCATGGGCTTGTTCGCAGGCGCCAATGACCAGCGCCACGACGGGGCGCAGGATCGCTCCGGCGGAAGGCGCCCGATACACGTTGAGCGCGGCGAGCGCGGTGCGGAACGGCGCAAAGTAGCGTCTCGGCAGGCCGCTCCGCCGATAGAGGGCGGCAAAGCCCGCGCCCAAGGGCGTTCTCGCGAAGGCGGCGACCCGCGCCTGCGGCGCGCCGGAGAGCTCGGCAAGGGCGGTTTCAAAGATGGCGCGATCGCCCGAAACGAGCCCGCGCATCAAGACCGCAATGGTCAAGGCGCCGCTCCTGCGCAAATGGCGGATCAGGTCGGAAAGATCGTCGCCCTCGGCGTCGTTTGCGACCGCGACCGCGCCTTCCTCGCGCGCTTCGCGCATCAGCTTTTCGATATGCCGCTCGCCGAGCCCGAAGGCGGCGGCGAGAGGCGACAAGGCCGTGGCCGTGGCGGCGACGAGATCGCAGCGCAAGGTCGCCGGCAGCCAAGGACGGGCGAGCAGCATTTCGCGGATCTCGCCGTCCTTGCCGAAGCGCTGCGCGATGCGGCGCAATGCGTCCTCGGTCAAGACCGCTTCGTGATTTTCGAGGAGGGCGAGCGCCGCCGCGCCCGTCCCGATCTCGGCAAGCGCCGCAGCGGGGCCGGCGTTCAAGGCGGGGCGGCGCGCCAGCGCAATCTGCAGGCCTTCGTCGCCGACCGCCGCGCAATCGACGAGATCGGCGTCGTTCAACATCGGCGACCGCGCAACGACGACCGCCGCGATTTCGGGCTGATCGTGGGCGAGCGCGACAATGACGGAATGCGGCGCGTCACGCGCGCTGGCGAGCGCCTCGGCAAGCGCTCGGCGCACCAGGATCGAGCGGTCGTCGAGCAGCGACATGAGGCCGACGACGGCTTCGCTCCGCAGAGCGGCCGGCAAGTCGCTGTAACGATAGGCGCGCGCCAAAGCGCTGGCCGCATCGGCGCGTTCGCCCGGATCGGCGGCTTGCGCGCGAGCGAGGAGGCGGCGCACGATCGTCTGCGCCGGCGGCTTGACTTCGCCAGGTGGGACTTCGTCGGCCGGGGTCGCATTCAACGCGCTCGCCGGCGCCACGGTTGAGCCTTCCATGGCGTCAACATTGCTGCTTTGTGGTAAACGGGCGCTTAATCAGCGGCCAAGGCGATCTTCTTAAGAGGGCATATGACGGCTTCGGCGCCTTCCCACCCGCGCGGCGGGCTCTATTTCGAGGATTTCGTCGTCGGGCGGGTCTTCGCGCACCGCCTGACCCGCACGGTCACGCAAATGGACAATATGCTGTTCTCCAACATGACCCTCAATCCGCAGCCCCTGCATATCGATGCGCATTTCTGCGCGACGGAGACCGAATGGGGCAAACCGCTGATGAATTCTTTGTTCACCCTCGGCCTGATGATCGGCATCTCGGTCAACGACACGACGGTCGGCACGACCATCGCCAATCTCGGCATGACGGATGTGCGCTTTCCGGCGCCGCTCTTCGAGGGCGACACGGTGCGGGCGACGACGGAAGTCCTGTCGTTACGCGAATCGAAATCGCGCCCCGACGCCGGTCTCGTCGAATTCCTGCACCGCGCCTATAAGCAGGATGGGACGCTGGTCGCCGAGTGCCGCCGCACTGCCTTCATGCGCCGGCGCCCCGCCCCGCAAACGATGCAAGCGTGAGAGATGCGCTCGGCTCTGTTCGCTCCAGGCGATGATGAAAAGAAGCTCGTAAAGAGCCTCAGCGTCGGCGCCGACGCGCTGATCGTCGATCTTGAAGATTCAGTGGCGCGCGACGCCAAGCCGCGCGCCCGGGCCCTCGCCGCCGATTTCCTGCGCGCCGCCCTGACCGGCGCGAGGCGCCCGCGGCTGATCGTGCGCGTCAATCCGCTCGACGGCGATATGATCGACGCCGATCTTGACGCGATCATGCCCGCCGCGCCCGATTGCATCATGCTGCCGAAGAGCCTTGGCGGGGCGAGCGTGCAGCATCTGGCCGCCAAGCTCGCCGTCCGCGAGGCGCAAAACAATCTCCCCGACGGATCGACCAAGATCGTTGCGCTCGCCACGGAAAGCGCCCGCGCGATGTTCGGCCTGGCGAGTTATCGAAACTGCAGCCAAAGGCTCGAGGGCCTGACTTGGGGCGGCGAAGATCTGTCCGCCGATCTTGGCGCGGAGACCAATCGTCTGCCAGACGGCGCCTGGGCCGGCCCCTATGCGCTCGCCCGTAATCTGACGCTTCTTGCCGCGGTGGCGGCCGAGGTCGCGCCGATCGACACGGTCTTCACCAATTTTCGCGATCTCGACGGCTTGCGCGCCGAGGCGCTGGCGGCGCGGCGGGACGGATTTTCAGCAAAAATGGCAATCCACCCGGCGCAGGTTCCGGTCATCAACGAAGTTTTCACGCCGACGGCCGAAGCCCTGGCCATGGCCGAGGCGATCATAGCGGCTTTCGCGGCCAAGCCTGGGGCGGGGGTCGTCGCAATCGACGGCGCAATGTTCGACCGCCCGCATCTGCTGCGCGCAAAGCGCCTTTTGGCGCGCGCCAAAAGCGCGCGCGCAAAGCGCTAGAGCATCCGACCCCCAAATGAACTCACACCTGGCGGGCGGCGGGAGGCGCAAGCCGCCATTATTTGGAACAGGGGCTCCTGTGCGCCCACCGAAAGGTCTGTCAAGGGCTTTAGCCGCCTTCGGCGGCGCGCAAAGCGCGCCCTTGACAGACCTTTCGGCCGGCGCGTTCAGGTCACTGTTCCAAACAATGGCGGCCCGTGGCCTTGGCGTTCGTTTCCAGAGAGCCTCTGCGATTCAAATTGCGAATCCGATGCTCTAGGACGCGGCCCAACGCAGAGAGCCTATTCCCAGGTCAGCTTCTTGTCGAAAATGTACAGCGTGCTGACTTTGCAATAATCGACGTCGGCGTCGAAAAAGGTGCCGTCGGTGAAGTGAATTTGCGTGCGCACCGTGCAATCGCCCTTATCGGTGCCGAAATCCATATTGAATTTATCGCCGGGCTCCATGCGGTCCTTGATCCAGTTGGAGCTCCACTCGCCGCTCTCCTGCGTGCGGAACTCGACCGCGGCGACAGTCGATTTGTTGACGACATCAAATTTCCAGTGCTCGCCGGCCAGGACCGTCGAGGCGGTCAGAACAAGACCAACCGTTGCAGCCGAAAGGGCCGCCACAAGACCCACACCCCTCATTTCGAACTCCTTGGACTTTCCCAAAAGGCGAGGCGCGAAAACGATAGTTCGCAGGCGCCGACGCGGCGGCCACAATAGGGCGAGGCCGGCGCGGAGCAAGCGCGATCGGGGAATCTTTTTGTGGCGCAACGCCTTCGGTCGCTACCCGCCTGCGCCCGGCGGCCGGGCGAGCGAGATGAGCCTTTCGACGACCGCGTAGTCCTGATAGCCGCAGCGCGCGATCGGCTGCGCGCCGGCGGTGTCGAACCTGCCGTCCTTGATGAACCGGTCGTCGATATGCACGGCGACGACTTCGCCAAGAACGAGATAACGGTCCATCGTCGCGCCTTGGCGGCTCCTGAGTTCAACCGTCTCGGTCACCTGGCATTCGAGCGATGCGCGCGCTTCGGCGACGCGTGGGGCGGCGACGAGGCGGCATGGCGCCATGGTCAGGCCCGCATGGAGGAATTCGTTGTCGCCCCTGGGCAATGGCGCGGAAGTCTCACTCATCGGATGAAGCAGATTCAAGGTCGCGAGATTGGCGACGAATTCGCCGCTTTCGACGGCGAACGCCGCCGAATCCTTCGCCCCCTCGCTCGAAAAGCCGACGATCGGCGGCGCGCTGCAAAAACCGTTGAAGAAACTATAGGGAGCGAGATTGATGCGACCGTCCTTCGCGCGCGTAGAAATCCAGCCGATCGGCCGCGGCGCGACGATGGCCTTGAAAGGATCATGCGGCAGCAGTCGCTTGTCGCGCTCTCGGGTCTCGTAGAACAAGGCGCTCTCCCCCCTTGGTTCAGCGCTTCGAAAATTTCAGAAACGCGACACGATCGTGTCAAGCGTGGGACGCGTGCGATCGTCGATGGCGACGCTCGGGGCGCCGATATGGATGAAACCGGCGATTTTCTCGTGCGGGGCAAGACCGATCGCCGCGCAGAACCGGTGATCGTAAGCGCACCATTCGGTGATCCAGCTGCTGCGGTAGCCCAGCGCATTGGCCGCGATGACGAGGGTCATTGAGGCTGCGCCAGCCGACAGGATCTGCTCCCATTCTGGGATTTTGACATGCGGGGCGGCGCGCGAGACGACCGCGACGACCAGCGGGGCGCGCGTGAAGCGGCGGCGCTCGGCCTCGAGCCGGGCCTCATCGGCGTTGGGATCGTCTTCGGCCGCTAGCCTTGCCGCGATCTCGCCGGCCCGCTCGCGCCCGGCGCCTTCGAAGAGCACAAAACGCCACGGCGCGAGCTTGCCGTGATCGGGCACGCGCGAGGCGACTTTCAAGAGCGTTTCAATTTCGGCGGCGCTCGGGCCAGGCTGCGTCAGGGTCTGAGGCGGCGCCGAACGCCGTCGCAACAGCAAATCGATCGTTTCGTTCATCGTCGCTCTTTTGAGGCTCGTTGCTCTTTTGAAAATGACAGGCGTTCGCGACCGCCTTCGATCGCCGGGTTCCTAGGCCGGTTTGTCGAGGGCTGTAAACCGTCACGAAAAGGCCGGCTTGTCATGGCGCTTAAACCCCTGTTCCGGCCGGCGGAAAGTTGACCGGTCCGCGCAATCGCGGCAAGCCAGGGGAGCAATGGTTCATTTCGTTCAGCGTCTGGCCCTCTGGCTCGTCATCGGGGCATTGGTCGGCGGTCAGGCGACCGCCCAGACCCCGATCCCGACAACCCAGCCCGGCAAGGCGGTTCTTCACCTCTCCGCGATCCTCAGCGGCCAGACCGACCCCTTGCGCGGCGGTCTGCATTGGCGCGTCTATCCCGCCCGCGCCGAACTCGACGGGACTAGGGCGCTGGTCGCCGAATCCAGCGCGCCGCAGCCGACCTTCGTGGTTGCGCCGGGCGACTACGTCGTTCATCTCGCCTTCGGCCTCGCCGGCCAAACCAAGCGTATCACGCTATCCGAAGAGGAGCGTTCGGAGCGCCTCACGCTGAATGCGGGCGCGCTGAAGATTTTGGGGACGCTGGCCGACGCGCCGATTCCGCCAAACCGGCTGGCGATCGAGATTTTCGTGCCCAAGGGCCACAATCCCGAAGGCAAACTGGTCGACGCCAAAGCCACGGCCGGCGATGTGATCGGCCTGCCGGAAGGCCCCTATCACATCGTCTCGACCTATCTCGACACGGCCGGCCCGCCCGCGGGCCCAGGCAAGGCCGCAAACCCGCCGGCGCCGACCAATTCGATCGTCTCGGCGGACATCAAAGTGCCGCCGGGAAAGGTCATCGACCTCACCTTGCGCCATCGCTTTGCAACGCTGACGCTCAAGCTCGTCAACGCGCCCGGCGCGGAAGCGCTCGCCAACACCAGCTTTACCGTGCTGACGCCGGGCGGCGACCTGATCCGCGAGTTGATCGGCGCTTTCCCGTCGCTGGTTCTGGCCGAGGGCGAATATGTCGTCATCGCCCGCCACGATCAGAAGACCTATCAAACGACCTTCCAGGTGCAATCGGCGCTCGACCGCGACGTGGAAGTCATTGCACAATAGGACAAGGCTTCGACGTTTTTGGAACGCTTGTCGCAATGCAGACTTTCTTTGTGCAGATCAAATGTGCGCTCGGGCGCACTTATGACGTCGCCAGCGCCTTGGCCGAAGCCGAGATCGCGTCGGAAATCTATTCGACCGCCGGCGACTTCGACATCCTCGCCAAGTTCTACCTCGAGCGCGAAGACGACATCGGCCATTTCGTCGGCCAGAAGGTCCAGGTCATCCCCGGCATCGTCGACACCCGCACGATCATCACCTTCAAGGCGTTTTGATCGGGCTGTCAGGACGACGCCCAGGCGACGTCCTTGAGTTGGAATTCGTCCCGCGCATAATCGTTGCCGAGAATCGCGAGAATCGACGCCGTCGCGGCGTCCGTCTCGAGGCGCCGATGCGCAAGGACAAGGGATCAGAACTGATGAGACTTGCCGCATTCCTCGTCCTCTCGCTCATCGCCGGGCAGGCTTCGGCGCAGAAGGCGCCCTATCTGTTCGATGTGTTGGCCAAGGGTCCCTATCGGGTCGCGTGGGACAAGCTGATGAAAGTGGTGCAGCCGACGCCGGACTGGCTGTTGCGCTTCTCCAAGAACTTCGACGGCGTCAGCGGCCAATTGACCGGCACGGCGCTGGACGGCAAGGCGTATGAACTCTCCTTCGTCTGCGAGCCCCAGCATTGCGCGACGCGGCGCTTCGAAGTCATGTTCGAAGTCTCGTCAAAGCGAGCCTATGGCGCCTTGTCCTTCGACGGCCAAGCGCCGGCCTTCTATGGCGACCCGACGCCCGCCATGCAGGCAGAGATGGCGAAGGCGCTGAAAGAAGCCGCCCTTTGAGCCGCTCCTTTCGACGTTGAACGACGCTAATCGTCCTTGCTGCAGCAATCCGTATAGGAGTGGGTTCGGCCGGCGGCGTCGCTGACCTCGTAGGCCCCCGCGCCGCGCTCTTCGACGTAGCGCGGTCCGATCGGAACTTTGCCATGCGCGCCGGGGATGTCGAGCACGTAAGTCGGCAGCGCGAGGCCGGAGAGGCGCCCGCGCAATTCCCTCATCAGCGTCTGGCCCTTGGCGATCGTCGTACGCAAATGCGCCGTGCCCGGCGCGAGATCGCCGTGATGGAGATAGTACGGTTTGATCCGCATTTCGACGAGCGCGCGCATCAGCGCCTCCAACGTCTCCACATCGTCGTTGACGCCTTTCAAAAGCACGCTCTGGCTGACCATGACGACGCCGGCGTCGATCAAAAGCTTGCAGGCGGCGCGGGCGTCACGGGTCAGTTCGCGCGGATGATTCGCGTGGAGCGCGACATAGACCGTTTTGCCTGGCGCATCAGCCAGCGCCTTGGCCATTGCGGGGGTGACCGCCGCGGGGTCGGCGACCGGCAGGCGCGTATGCCAGCGCAGCACCTTGACATGAGGGATTTCGACGAGCGCCCGCGTCGTCTCGGCGATACGGCGCGGCGAAAGCACGAGAGGATCGCCGCCGGTCAGAACGATTTCCCAAATCTCCTCGTGGTCGCAAAAGTACTTCAGCGCGGCCTCGAATTCTTCCGCGCTCAGCGCCGCCGCCCGCCCCGGCCCGACCGTTTCGCGACGAAAGCAGAAACGGCAATAGACCGCGCAGACCGACACGAGCTTCAAAAGCGCCCGGTCGCGATAGCGATGGACCACGCCCTTGACCGGGCTCTTCAGCTCATCGCTGATGGGATCGGCGGTCTCCGCCGGATGGACGTCGAGTTCGCGCGCATCCGGGACGAATTGCCGCGCGATCGGATCGGCCGGATCGGTTGGATCGATGAGCGCCGCCAGCGCCGGCGGAATCGCGACGGCGTAGCGCTGAACGACGCGTTCGATCACGCCCGCCCGTTCGGGGGCGACAAGGCCCGCAGCGACGAGGTCGGCCGCTGATTTGAGGGCGTGGGGGGCGGGAGCGGCCCTCTTTATCGTGGATCGATCGGACAAGAAAAGTCCTTCGCTGAGCCGGGCCCCACGCCGAAGACAATATCGACGAGCGCCAAATTGCCCCGTAGGGCCTGGTGCGGACGGCGGGAGTTGAACCCGCAAGCCTGAGAACAGGCGAGGGATTTTAAGTCCCTTGCGTCTACCAGTTTCGCCACGTCCGCGTCGGGGCGCCCTTCTGTCACAAATCGGCGGCCGCTCAAAGCGCGAGGAAATTCGCCGGGACGATGCCCGGCTCGAGGACTGGTTCGCTACCCCTCGCTCCCCTTGGCGATCGGCGGCTGGAAGGCGAGGCCCATGTCCCAGGGAAAATAGATCCAGGTGTCTTGCGAGACCTCGGTGATGAAGGTGTCGACCATCGGCCGGCCGAGGGGCTTGGCGTAGACAGTGGCGAAATGGGCCTCGGGCAGCATCTCGCGCACCACTTTGGCGGTCGCGCCGGTGTCGACGAGATCATCGACGATCAGCACGCCCTTGCCGTCGCCGAGCTTGACGACTTCCGGCGCGATCGGCTTCAGCACCATGAGGCCGCCTTGCGTCTTGTAGTCGTGATAGGAGGCGACGCAGACCGTCTCGATGATGCGCGTGCCAAGTTCGCGCGCGACGATCGCGGCGGGCACCAGACCGCCGCGGGTGACGCAGACGATCGCTTCGAAAGGGCCGGCGCCGGTCAGGCGCCAGGCAAGCGCGCGGGCGTCGCGATGGAACTGGTCCCAGGAGACGGGAAAGGCCTTTTTCTGCTGAGAATCTGACATTGCGGGGTCCTGGCGGCTCCTCGGCGGGTTCATCGACGGGTTTGCTTGACGCCGGCTTGATAGCAAGCCGCCGACGGCCTCGCGAGAGGCGTTGTTCGCGTCGCGCCCGCGATGGGCGATTTCACACAGGAATCGCGCGTGGCGGCGTCGCCTTCAGCGCGGTCCCTCCTCGCCGAGGCTCGAAAGCATCGCCTCGATATCCTTCCGCGCCGCCGCGATCGAGCTGGCCTCCCTCGCCCGGATCACGATCTGGTTGCGAAAGCGCCCGTCGATGAAAGCCGGATAAGAGCCGATCGCCACCCCCTTGTGCTCGGCGGCGATTTTGGCGAGCGGGCCGCCGTAGCGCCCCTCGGCGATATTGCCGGCCTCGATCGTCTCGGCGAGGATTTTCCGCCCCGTCTCCAGGCCCTTGGCGGCGTCGTCGAGCATCGCCTGCATCACCGTCGGCACGCCGGCCATGACGATGACATTGGCGAGCCGAAAGCCCGGCGCCCGCGAGATGGGATTGTCGACCAGCGCTGCGCCTTCCGGGATGCGGGCCATGCGGCGGCGGGCCTCGGTGAGTTCGCCCGGTTTGTAGCGCTCCATCATCAAGGCGATGGCGCGCGGGTCCTCGCCGATCGGAACGCCGAAGGCCTTGGCGACGGCGTCGGCCGTTATGTCGTCATGGGTCGGGCCGATGCCCCCGGTGGTGAAGACATAAGTGTAACGGGCGCGCAGCGCATTCAGCGCCGCGACGATCTCGTACTCGATATCGGGCACGACGCGCGCCTCGCGCAATTCGACGCCCATGTTGGTGAGATATTCGGCGATATAGCCGATGTTGCGATCCTTGGTCCGGCCGGAGAGGATTTCATCGCCGATGACCAGGATCGCCGCCGTGACGATTTTATCTGTCTCGCTCATTGCGTCTCAGGCCGCCTCCGCCTCTCGTTCATAGGCGACATTCTCGACGGTGCGCAGAATTTCGCGATAGCCCAACCCGCGCAGGCGCTCTTCGAGGCCGGCCTCGGCCGGCAGGAGGTTGAACTCCATGACGATCAGTCGCGGCCAGAGCGAACGCGGCGCGTCGCGGAAGAAAGCGTCGAGCACCAGATCCTCGGCACCTTCGATATCGAGCTTGATCGCATCGAGCCGGGCGTAGCCTTCGCCGCGCAGCACCGACAACAGGCTCTTGGCCGGCGCGCGCAGGCGTAACGGGACGTCCGCGCTGACGACGCGTAGCGAGGTTTCGCCGCGATTGCCGGCGTTGACGAAGAGCGTGACCTCGCCGTCGCGATCGGCGAGCGCTAAGGAAAGAGCCTTCACATTGGCGAAGGCGTTCTGGTCGATATTGTAGACGAGGCGCTCGAAAATCTCCGGCAGCGGCTCGATCGCCAGGATGCGCGCGCGGGGCGCTGCGGCGGCGAGCGACAGCGCATAGCCGCCGACGCTCGCGCCGGCGTCGATGAAGACGAAGTCGTCCCCCGAGTTTCGCCCGTCTCGGCTCATTCGCGAAGCGATCAGCGCGCGCTCCCTGGCGTCGAAATATTGCGGCGTGAACAAAAGGCGCTTTTCGGCGACATTGTTGTGCGGGCGAAGGCGCATCCGCGCGCCGAGCGTCTCGACATCGACCGGACGTCCGCGCAGCAATTTGATGCCCATCGCGCGCAGAAAGAACGCCAATCGCTTGGCGAGCCAACCCTGCGAGCAGCGACGCGTTACGCCGATCGCCGCCGCGCAGAACCCGGTCGGCGCGTAGCGGCCAAAAGCCGAGGGATCGACCGCGTTTGTCTTGGACGCGGTGGGAGAGGCGGCGGACGATGACATGGCGCTTGAGGCGCGGCATAGCACGCGGGCCGACAAGGGCGCCAGAAGCGACTGGCGTCCGCCTCGAACATCGACGCCGGCGCCGGAATGGGGCCGATTCTTGATCTTTCCGCTTCTTGACCTTTCCACGACCGATCGAAAAGGCGAAGCGCTTGGATTTACGCCGCAACGCCAAGCTTGTCCGCCGCCTCGGCGACGAGGCGTTCGCGCTCCGCTCGCCCCTTGGCGCCACGTGAACGCACGCTCGCGACGACCTCGGGCGGCGCCGTTTCCGGCCGGCCGGCGGAAAAGGGCGGCGCGGGCGCATATTCTATATTGAGCTGAATGGCTTCAGCGATCTCGCGTCCCGCCACTTCAGCCAGAAGGGTCAGCGCGAAATCGATGCCGGCGGTGACGCCGCCGCCGGTCATCACCGCGCCGTCGCGCACGACCCGCGCTTCGACGGGAACGGCGCCGAAGGCGGCAAGCAGGTCGTGCGAAGCCCAATGGGTGGTCGCCCGCCTGCCCCTCAAGAGCCCGGCGGCGCCAAGGACGAGAGCGCCGGTGCAGACGGAGGTAACGAAGCGCGCTCCTGCGGCCTGACGGCGCAAAAAGGCCAGCGTCTCGCCGTCGTTGAGAAGCGGATTGACGCCGACGCCGCCTGGAACGCAGACGACGTCGAGCTGCGGGCAATCGGGAAACGTCACATCCGGAATGAGCTTGAGGCCAGTCGCCGAGATGACGGGCTCCAGGCCCTTGGCGACCAGTCGAACGCGCGCTTCGGGCCACGAGGCGAAGACTTCGTAAGGCCCGGTCAAATCGAGCTGCTGGACTTTCGGAAAGACGAGAAAGCCTATCTCCATGGGCTTGGCTCCTTGAGGCCGGTTGAGAGGATTCGCGGGCAAGACTTGCCGCCGAACAGCCTAGTCGGCTAAAGAATGGCGGAAATGACAGATAACCCTCGCTTTCCGCCAAATCCCGGCCGCGCGATCGAGATCGTCGCCTTTGCCAATGTGCAATTGCTCGATGTCGCCGGGCCTTTGCAGGTCTTCGCCACGGCAAATGATCTGGCCGGGCGGGCCGGCCGGCCGCGGCCCTATGCGCTGTCCGTCGTCGCCCGCGAGGCCGGGCCGGTCGCCAGTTCGTCGGGCCTGACGCTTGGGGCAGCCGCCCTGCCCGCCCCGGCGGCGCCGCTCGACACGCTGATCGTCGCCGGCGGCTATGGCGTCAACGACGCCTGCGCCGACCCGACGCTCATCGCCTGGCTAAAGGCGCGGGCGCCTCAAGCGCGTCGCCTCTGTTCGGTCTGCTCGGGCGCGCTGATGCTCGCCGCCGCCGGCCACCTCGCCGGGCGGCGGGCGACGACCCATTGGGGGTGGTGCGCCGAGCTTCAGCGCAAGCACCCCGACGTCAAGGTCGAAATCGATCCTATTTTCGTGCGCGACGGCGCGGTCTGGACTTCGGCGGGCGTCACCGCCGGCCTCGACCTCGCCTTGGCGCTTGTCGAAGAGGATCTTGGCCGGCGCATGGCTCTCGCCGTCGCGCGCCAGTTGGTCGTCTTTCTCAAACGACCGGGCGGCCAGGCGCAATTTTCCGCCGCCCTCGCCTTGCAAGGGAGCCAGGGGGTCGACGAGCGCTTCGAGGCGCTCAACCTTTGGATCGGCGACAATCTCGGCGCAGACCTCTCCGTCCCGCGCCTTGCCGACAAAGCCGGGATGAGCGAGCGCAATTTCGCGCGCCGTTACAAGCAAGCGATCGGGTTGAGCCCGGCGAGGGCGATCGAGCGATTGCGGGTCGAGGCGGCGCAGCGTCGGCTTTGCGAGACGCGCGAGCCGATCAAGCGGGTTGCGGCGCGCTGCGGCTTTGGCGGCGAAGAAACGATGCGGCGCAGCTTCTTTCGTGTCGCGCGAATCGGGCCGCAGGATTTCCGCGCCCGCTTCTCGCGATAAGCTGATCGGCAAGCTGCTTGCGTGCGGTGAAGAAGGTCTTACATTGAGAAGATCGTCCGTAAGGCTCGAGCTTTGTTTCGCCCGCCATGACTTTTGTCGATTCCGCCGCGTTGCAAGGCCGCAAGAGCGGCCACATCAAATTGCATGGGCCGGACGCTTTCGCCGCCGTGCGCAAGGCTGGCCAACTGACCGCCGAGGCGCTCGATCTGCTCGCCGATCGCGTCAGGCCCGGCGTCACCACCGCTTCGCTCGATCGGTTCTGTTTCGAATTCGCGATGGATCATCGGGCATATCCGGCGCCGCTCTATTATCGCGGCTATCGCAAATCGATCTGCACCTCGATCAATCACGTCGTCTGCCACGGCCTGCCCGACGACAAGCCCTTACGCGAGGGCGACATCCTCAATATCGACGTGACGCTGATCGTCGAAGGGTGGCACGGCGATTCGAGCCGCATGTATGTCGCAGGCGAAGCGCCGCGCCGCGCCCAAAGGCTGATCGACATCACTTATGAATCGCTCATACGCGGCGTCGCCGCAGTGAGGCCTGGCGCGACCACGGGCGACATCGGCGCGGCGATCCAGACTTACGCCGAGGCGGAGCGCTGCTCGGTGGTGCGCGACTTCTGCGGCCACGGGCTCGGTCGCCTTTTCCATGACGAGCCGAACATCCTGCACTATGGCCGCCCCGGCGAAGGCTTGCCGTTGCGGCCGGGCATGCTCTTCACCATTGAACCGATGATCAATCTCGGCCGCCCCCAAGTGAAAGTGCTCTCCGACGGCTGGACCGCGGTGACGCGCGACCGCTCGTTGTCCGCTCAGTTCGAACATACTGTCGGGGTGACCGAGACCGGCGTCGAGGTCTTTACTTTTTCGCCCAAGGGGTTGGATCGACCGCCCTACTTCCCATGACCGGGAAGGCCGATCCGCCCGAGGCGCCGCATTATCTTGGCCATCGCGAGAGATTGCGCGCCCGGCTGCGTGAAGCCGGCGAGGCGGCGATCGCCGATTACGAATTGCTGGAGCTTGTGCTTTTCCGCGCGATACCGCGCCGCGACGTCAAGCCGCTGGCCAAGGCGCTGATCGACCGCTTCGGCTCCTTCGCCGAGACGATCGCGGCGGCGCCGGAGCGGCTCGCGGAAATCGACGGCATGCGCGAAAGCGCGATCACCGAATTCAAGATTCTCGAAGCCGGCGCGCGGCGCTTCGCCAAAGGCGCGGCGAAAAAGCGCCTGCCAATCGGCTCATGGAGCGAAGTCGTCGATTATTGCCGGACCGCGATCGGCTTTGCGGATCGCGAGGAGTTTCACGTACTTTTCCTCGACAAGCGCAACAACCTCATCGCCGATGAAAAGTTCGGCGCCGGCACCGTCGATCATACGCCGGTCTATCCGCGCGAAGTGGTGCGCCGCGCCCTGGAGCTCGCCGCCTCTGCCATCGTCCTGGTCCACAATCACCCTTCCGGCGATCCCGCCCCTTCGGCCGCCGACGTGAAAATGACCTTGGACATCATCGCCATCGGCGCGCCGCTCGGCGTGAATGTCCATGACCATCTAATCGTCGGGCGCCAGGG
>DASZFX010000460.1:0-14883 GCA_035939375.1 Roseiarcus sp. | reverse complement strand
AGCATCGGACCCCCAAATGAACTCACCTGGCGGGCGGCGGGAGGCGCAAGCCGCCATTGTTTGGAACAGGGGCTCCTGTGCGCCGACCGAAAGGTCTGTCAAGGGCTTTAGCCGCCTTCGGCGGCGCGTTCCGGTCACTGTTCCAAATAATGGCGGCCCGTGGCCTTGGCGGTTGTTTCCAGAGAGCCTCTGCGATTCAAATTGTGAATCCGGTGCTCTAGGCCTGGCGGGCGCCGCCCCTCGACTATGCCTCGTTCGCAAAATCCTCGGCGCGGCCGAGCAGCGGCGCGCGCGTTTGACTGAGGCGCGCGCCGATCCGCTCGACGGCGCGCAGCACGCGCAGGAAATTGCCCGACGCGATCTTGGCGAGCGCCTCCTCGTTGAAGCCGCGCCGAAAGAGTTCGGCGAAAAGGGCGGGGAAGCAGGCGACGCTCTCGAGGCCCAACGGCTGCGGGCCGCCGAAGAAATCGGAACCGATGCCGACGTAATCGACGCCGGCGGTTTCGACGAGATAGACGATATGGTCGGCGAGTTCCTCCAATGTCGCGCGCGGCGCCGGACCCTTCTTCGCCTCCACGGCGGCGAGCGCCTCCTTCGGATCGACCCCGGCCGGCGCCTTGCCGTATTTGTCGCGCGAACCTGAGAGGAAATCGCGAAGCGCTTGCGAGATGAAGCCGGGCACGAAAGTCGCCATGACGAGGCCGCCATTGTCCTTGAGCCGCTTCAGGACATCGTCAGGCGCGTTGCGCGGATGATCGCACAAGGCGAAGGCGTTGGAGTGGGAGAGCGCGATGGGCGCCTCGGCGACATCGAGAACCTGGCGCATCGCCTCATGCGAGACATGGGCGCAATCGACCACTATGCCGAGGCGGTTGAGTTCGCTGATGACGGCGCGCCCGAATGCGTTGAGCCCGCCGGCGCGCGGCGCGTCGGTCGCCGAATCGATCCAGGACAGGCTCTCGTTGTGGCAGAGCGTCATCAATCGCGCGCCCGCGGCGCGCCAGACGCGCAAAGGCGCGAGCGCCTCTTCAAGGCCGACGCCGCCTTCGACCGCGATGAAGGAGGCGATTTTCCCTGCGCGCTTCGCCCGCGCGACATCGCCCGCGCGGCGGGCGGGGAAGAAGGTCTCGGGATAGGCTTCCTCCATGCGGCGGATCAGGTCGATCTGCTCGAGGGCGGTTCGCGCCGGATGGGGCGCGTTGGTCGGCTGGAAAGCCGCCCAGAATTGCGCGCCGACCAGCCCCTCGCGCAGACGTGGGATGTCGGTGTCGCCGCGCTGGCGCACGCGGCTGAGATCAAAGGCTTTGACGTCGCCGCGCGCTTCTCTGTCGGTGCGAATGACCCAGGGCAGATCATTGTGCCCGTCGAAAAGCGGAACCTTCTTCAAAAGGGCGCGAGCTCGCGCCAAAGCCTTGTCCTTTTGCATCGCGCTGACGACTCTTTCTTCCTGCATCGCTGCGAGCCAAGCATCATTCGAAGCGAGATGCAAAGCCAATCCTAGCCCCGAAGCCGAGGGCGGCCTTTCCCTTTTTGAGGACCGCCCGCCCCTTCGATGTCGCGCGGACTTTTCATTCGACCGTTCGGGCCGCATACGCTCCGCTTTCACGAGCGGATCGGGTACGTCGCCGTTCACGCGGCGCGTTCGCCAAATTCCGCAACGGCGCGAGCCGCCCCTTGCGCCATCAATTGCGCCAGCGCCGCTGTTACCGCGTCGCGAAACCGCGGATCGGCGGGCAAGTCGGCGCCGAAAACTTCCGAAAGATCGAGATAGGCGGCCGACAAGGCCGAGGCCTCGCCGACGCCGCGCGTCAGTTGCTTGATGCGGGCGGCGAGCGGATCGCGCACGTCGATGACCGCGCCCTTTTCATCGAGGCCGGTCGCATAGCGCATCCAGGCGGCGACGCCGAGCGCCAGCCTGGGGAAGGGCGCCTTCGCGGCGAGCCGCACGCGGATCGTATTGAGCAGGCGCTGCGGCAGTTTCTGCGAGCCGTCCATCGCGATCTGCCAGGTACGGTGGCGAAGCGCGGGATTGCGAAAACGTGCGATGAGATCGCGACGATAGGCGGCAAGATCGAGACCAGGCAGCGGCGGCAGGGTCGGCGCCGCCTCGATCGCCATCAGGTCCTCGACGAGCCGGGCGAAGCCGGGCGCGGCCATGGCTGCAGCGACCGTTTCGCAGCCGGCGAGATAGCCAAGGTAGGCGAGCGTTGAATGGGCGCCGTTGAGCATCCGCAGCTTCATCAGTTCAAAAGCGGCGACCTGCTTGACGAACATTGCGCCGGCGCGATCCCAATCGGGACGGCCGGCGCAGAAGCGATCTTCGATCACCCATTGGGAAAAGGGTTCCGCCACGACCGGCCAGGCGTCGTGAAGGCCGGTGGTCGCAGCGATGGCTGCGCGGTCGCCCTCGGCGGTCGCCGGCACGATGCGGTCGACCATCGTCGACGGGCATTCGACGTTCTCGGCAATGAAGCGAGCGAGTTGCGGATCGCGAAGCTCCGCGTAACGCGTTACGACGCGTTTCAGCGTCTCGCCATTGGCCGGCAGATTGTCGCAGGACAAAAGCGTGAAGGGCGCGACCCTTTTTTCGCGCCGCCATGCGAGCGCTTCGGCAACAAGGCCGATGGCCGAGCGCGGGCGATGCGGCTCGCCAAGATCATGAACGATGTCGGGATGGGACTCGTCGAGTTCGCCGGTCGCGGGATTGTGGCAATAGCCTTTCTCGGTGACAGTCAAAGAGACGATGCGCGTTTGCGGCCGCGCCATCGCCTCGATGGCCGCCGCTGGGTCTTCCGGGGCGACAAGGCATGCGACGATCCCGCCGATGACTTGCAAAGTCTCGCCGGCGCCGTCGCGCAAAGCGAGCGTATAGAGATTATCTTGCGGGGCGAGCGCATCGCGCGTTTGCGGATTGCGCAAGGAGACGCCGATCGTCGACCAGCCAAGGTCGCCAGCGTTCAGAACCGCCTCGCTATAGACCGCCTGATGGGCGCGATGGAATGCGCCAAGACCGAGATGAACGATCCCGGGTCGCAAGGCGCCGCGATCATAGGCCGGCCGCGCAATCATCGCCGGCAGGCGCGCCAGCGCGGCGGCGGAAAGACGCGGAGCGAAGGCGGCAGCCACGATGGCTCTCTATCGATGCGTTGCGGCGATCATGTCCGGCTCCTGTTAGCCTCGCGCCTCAGAGGCGATAAGCTCGTTTGGCGAGGCGATACGCCAGATCATGCGCGAGATCATGCGCCTCGTCCTCGTCGAGGCGATGGTCGGCGACGAGGCGAGCGAGAAAGGAGCAATCGCAGCGCCGCGCCATGTCATGGCGCGCCGGAATCGAGAGATAAGCGCGCGTATCGTCGTTGAAGCCGACGGTGTTGTAGAAGCCGGCGGTTTCGCTGGTCAGTTCGCGAAAACGTCGCATCCCCTCGGGGCTGTCGAAGAACCACCATGGCGGCCCGAGGCGCAAGGCGGGATAGTGACCGGCGAGCGGCGCGAGTTCGCGACCATACGCCGTCTCGTCGAGCGTGAAGAGGATCAGCGTCAGGCGGGGGTCGCTCCCATGGGCGTCGAGCAGCGGCTTTAGCGCGCGCACATAATCGGTGGGCGTTGGAATATCCGCGCCCATGTCGGGGCCGAAATCGCAAAAGAGCGCGGGATTGTGATTGCGGAAAGAGCCGGGATGGATCTGCATGACGAGCCCATCGTCGAGGCTGATCCGCGCCATTTCGGTCAGCCTCTGGGCGCGGAACAATTCTCTGTCGTTCGACCCGGCCTCGGCGCTCATCACCCGATCGAAGAGCGCGGCGGCCTCGGCGTCCGTCAGATCGGCGGTTCGGCAGGTCGGATGGCCATGATCGGTCGCGGTTGCGCCGCGCGCCTTGAAATAGGCGCGGCGCGCGCGATGGGCGGCAAGATAGTTGGCGTAGGTGGTCGTGGTCGCGGTTGCGCCGCCCAGCGCAATCAGCCGCTCGACATTGCCGCGAAAATCGGAGCGATCGGGGTCGATCGTAAAATCCGGCCGGTAAGTTGGCAGGACGCGCCCCTGCCAGCCAGAGGCGCGGATCCGCTCGTGGGCGGAAAGATCATCGAGCGGACCGTCGGTTGTGGCGATCGCCTCGATCGCGAACCGCCGGTAGAGCGCCCGGGGGCGAAAATCCGGCTCGGATAGTTTCGCGGCGATCGTATCGTAGATTTCATCGGCATTGCCCGCCTCGAGCCGCTCGTCGATTCCGAAGACGCGCTCGAGCGAATGTTCGAACCATAGCCGCGTCGGCGTCGCCCGGAACAAGGGCCAATGGCTTGCAAATATCCGCCAGATCTTTCGACCGTCCGTCTCGACGGACGCGCCGTCGCGCCGAGCGATTCCGAGGTCTTCAAGACGAACGCCCTGCGAATAGAGCATGCGAAGGACGTAATGATCAGGCTTAACGAAGAGGGTCGCCGGATCGGGGAAAGCGGCGTCCTCGGCGAACCAACGCGGGTCCGTGTGGCCGTGCGGCGAAACGATCGGCAGGTTCGCGACGCCGTCGTAGAGACGGCGCGCAATGACGCGCGCGTCGTGTTCGATCGGCAGCAATCGATCGGGGTGAAGGGCCAAGCGCTCCCTCCGCGAGGCGGTTCAAGACGCCGCCTATGAGCGCCCGGGCGCTCCTTGCCCTCGACCATAAATTGATATATTAGCATGTCAATATATTTAACGGGACGATCATGAGCGTCGCGCGGCAGCCGGAGATTTCGCCGGGCCCGGATGAAAAGTGGCGAGAACGCACTCGCTCGCCGATTGCTCGCGTCACCAGCGCGAGTGCGGTGTTCGAGGCGTTGCGCGAAGCGATCATCTCGATGGAATTGCCGCCGGGCGCGCTTCTCTCCGAAAAGGCGATGACGTTTCGTTTCGGGGTCAGCCGCACGCCCTTGCGCGAAGCGCTCATAAGGCTGGCGGAAATCGGCCTCGTCGACGTGTTTCCGCAATCAGGGACTTTCGTCTCGCGCATTCCGGTCGCCGCCATTCCCGAAGCCGTGGCGATCCGCCAGGCGATCGAGCGCGCGAATGTCGAGCGCGCGGCGGCGACGGCCGGCGTCGCCGATATCGCCAGGCTCGACGACATCCTCGCCCGCCAACGTTTCTTCGCCACCCGTCGCGACATGCGTTCGTTTCATGATTCGGATGAGGCGTTTCACGAAACGATCGCCGTCATCGCCGGCTATCCCGGCGCATGGCGTATCCTCAAGCAGGTCAAGGTCCAGATCGATCGCGCGCGACGGATGACCTTGCCGTCGCCGGGCCGCATGCAAAAGGTGGTCGGCGAACATCTCGTCATTCGCGACGCCATCGCCGGGCGGGACAAAGCGGCGGCCTCGGCCGCCATGCATGAGCACTTGAACGCCGTCATTCCAGATGTCGACCGCCTGCGGCGGCAGAACCCTGATTTTTTCGTTTGATATCGTCGGTTGCGTAGCGTCCTCGTCCCGGCCCGCTGGACCGTCTTTGGCGGCGCGACTAAACTCCGATCGCTGTATGTTTTTTGAATTCTCTTCGTTGCTTGCAAGGAGCCCGATGAATAGTCCCGACAATGTGAACTTTTCATCGGCAGAGAGCGGCGCTGAGAGCGAAGACGCCCGCATGTTCGAACTTGCGCCGGTCTCGCTCTGGCTCGAAGATTACAGCGGCCTGAAGGCTTTGTTCGAGGAATGGCGGTCCGCGGGCGTCGCGGATTTGCGCGCGTACCTTAGACAAGATCTCGAGCGCGTGAAGCTCTGCGCAAGTCGGCTGCGGGTCGTCAAAGTCAATCGGAGGACTTTGACGCTCTTCGAAGTCGCGGATGTCGAAGAACTGGTCGCCAGCCTCGGCAGCATCCTTCGCGACGACATGCTGCTCACCCATCTCGAAGAACTCGTGCAGCTTTGGGAAGGCAAGACGAAGTTCTGCAGCGACACCGTGAACTACACGATGTCCGGCCGCCGCCTCGATATTCAACCGAAAGGCGCCGTTCTGCCCGGCTACGAACAGAGCTGGGCGCGCGTCCTCATCGCCATCGAGGACGTGACCGATCGCGAGACCGCGCGGCGCAAGCTCACAGTCAGCGAAGACTATGCGCGCGGTTTGCTTCAGCACTCCCCGGTCTCGCTATGGGTCGAGGATTTCAGCCGGGTCGGGCAATTGATCGAGGAGGCGCGTGAACGCGGCATCGGCGATTCTCGGATTTTTACCGACGTACATCCAGAATTCGTTCAGGACGAATTCGCCATCGTCATGCCCAATGCGGACGGGCAGGCGGGCGAAGCGATGGTGGAGGACATCCATCGCCTCGCCGAGATCAACAACCAGTCCTACGGCGCGACCCCGCTCTCCTTTTCGATGGGCATAGCGACGAGCCGCGCAGGCGAACGGCTGGAAGCGTCGCCAAAAGGGCGGATATCCTGATGTACGACGCCAAGCGCCGTTATTACGCCGCCCCTGGCGACCGGCGCGCCGGCGCCGCCGCCGAGTGCAAGCCGCGTTTCAACGCCCGGCCTTCGCCCACGGCCTCAGCCCCCGGCCTCGGCGACGATAAGCAGGTCCTGTGCCTCTCTCCGTCTTCCTGATCGTTCTTCTCGCCGCCGCCTTGCACGCCGGCTGGAACGCGTTGGTCAAAGTCAGGCTCGATCCTTTCCTTGCGATGACGTTGATCACCGCCAGTTGCGCCGTCTTCGCCGCGCCGTTGCTCGTCGTCACCGGTCTGCCGAAGGCCGCTGCCTGGCCATGGATCTTCGTTTCGATCGCAATCCATCTCGGCTACTACCTTTTTCTCGCGCAAGCCTATCGACTTGCCGACATGAGCCAGGTCTATCCGATCGCTCGCGGCTCGGCGCCGCTGATGACCGCGATCGCCTCGTTGGTCTTCGTACGCGATCCGATCAGCTTGGGCGGCGGGCTGGGCGTTGCTTGTCTTGCGACCGGCGTGCTCCTGATTTCATTGCGCGGTCAGCGAAGATTGGCGCCGCCGAGCCGTGTCGCGGTGCTTTGCGCCCTGGCCACCGCGACGACGATATGCGCCTACACGATCGTCGATGGGATCGGCGCGCGGATCGCGGCCGACGCCAACGCCTATGCCGCCGCGCTCTTAGCCATCGACGGCTTGCCGATGTTGGCGTTCTGCCTCTGGCGCTACGGAATCGCCGGGGCGAAGCCGGCGCTGAATTTTCTCGCGCCCGGATTGGCCGGCGGCGCGATGTCCCTTGCCGCCTACTGGATCGTCATATGGGCGATGACGGTCGCGCCGATCGCGCTCGTCGCCGCGCTGCGCGAGACCAGCGTGTTGTTCGGCGGCCTCATCGCCGTGGCTTTCCTCAAAGAACCGGCAACGCCGATCAGAGCGATCGCCGCGGCGCTTATCCTGGCCGGTCTCATCGCAATGCGCTCGTTCTGAGCGCGGAGAAGGCGGCGCGCGTCGCTCGGCCCCTTGCCCTGCGCCACCGCCGCGCCCATCATGGCGCGGCCGCATCGAATGCGCGTAGAGGGAGGACGTCATGGGCAACGAGGGGTCGACGCCGGACTCAGCCGGCGGCGCGGGCGCGATCGTCGCGCGGATCGACCGGCTGCCGGCGACCCGTACGATCTGGACCTATATCGTCCTCTTGAGCTTCGGCTTCTTCTTCGAACTTTATGATATGTTGTTCTCGGCCTATGTCGCGCCGGGCATCGTCAAGGCGGGCATTCTGACGCCGACGACGCCCGGCCTTTTCGGCACGACCGGCGTCGCCAGCTTCATCGCGGCCCTCTTCTCCGGCCTCTTTATCGGCACGATCGCCTGCGGCTTTCTCGCCGATCGCTTCGGCCGGCGCGCCATTTTCACCTATTCCCTGCTATGGTACACCGTCGCCGACGTTATCCTCGCCTTTCAGGACACCGCTTTCGGCCTCAATTTCTGGCGTTTCGTCTCCGGCCTCGGGCTGGGCCTCGAGATCGTGACGATCGGCGCCTATCTCTCGGAGCTCGCGCCGAAGACCCTGCGCGGCAAGGCTTTCGCCTGTTGTCAAGCGATCGCCTTCTGTTGCACGCCGATCATCGCCTTCCTTTCTTATCTCCTCGTTCCCAACGCGCCGCTCGGCCTCGACGGCTGGCGCTGGATCGTGCTCATCGGCGCAGATTCGGCGATCTTTGTCTGGTTCATCCGCCGCGCCTTGCCCGAGAGTCCGCGCTGGCTGGCGCAACATGGCCGCCTCGACGAAGCCGACAGAGTACTTTCGGCGATCGAAGCCAAGGTCGCCGCCGAATATGGCCGTCCGCTGCCGCCGCCCGCGCCTTCGGCGCCGATCGCCCCCGTCGGTCGCTTCGCCGACATGTGGCGCCCGCCCCTGCGCGAACGAGTCATCATGCTATGCGTCTTCAACGTGTTTCAGACGGTCGGCTTTTACGGCTTTAACAATTGGGTCCCGACTTTGCTCATCGCGCAAGGGATCGATGTAACGAAAAGCCTCGGCTATTCGAGCGTCATCGCCATCGCTGCGCCCTTTGGACCACTCCTCGGCTTCTTCATCGGCGACCGCATCGAGCGCAAATTGATCATCTGCGCGGCGGCCGCCGCGATCCTCATTTGCGGGCTCGTCTTCGGCGCAACGGCCGCGCCCACCGTCATCATCGCCATGGGCGTCTGTCTGACGCTCGCCAGCAACATACTGTCCTATAGTTTCCACGCCTATCAGCAGGAGCTCTTCCCGACCGGCATTCGCGCGCGGGCCGCGGGCTTCGTCTATTCCTGGAGCCGGCTGTCGGTGATCTTCAGCTCCTTCGTGATCGCCTTCTTTCTCGGCCGTTTCGGCGCGGGCGGCGTTTTCGCCTTCATCGCGGCGGCCATGGCGGTCGTGATCGTAACCATCGGAATCTTCGGCCCCCGCACGAATAATCTGTCGCTTGAGCAGATTTCGGCCAGGACTGCGAGCGCCGGGGGCCTGTTGACCAGAAATTGAGCATCCTTTTGGCTCTCGTCAGCCGCGCGCCATGATCGAATTGACAGAGACAGCCCCGGTCGGGCCAAATCGACGCCGGCGCCGATGTTAAGGTCGGCGCGCCCTCGCCTCGCGTCCCTGGAGCCGCTTCTTGTCGATCCTTGTCGGTCTCCATCATTCCACGCGCTACAAATATGACCGCCCGATCGCGATCGGTCCGCAAATCGTCCGGCTGCGCCCGGCGCCGCATTGCCGCACGCGCGTCGCCAGCTATTCGCTCAAGGTCTCGCCGCCCAATCACTTCGTCAATTGGCAGCAGGACCCGCACGGCAATTGGCTCGCCCGTTTCGTCTTCCCGGAGAAATCCGACGAACTGAAGATCGAAGTCGACCTCACCGCCGAACTCGCCGTCGTCAATCCCTTCGACTTCTTCATCGAGCCCTATGCCGACCGATTTCCGTTCGCCTACGCCGACGAATTGCGCGGCGAACTCGTCGCCTATCTGACGCCCGAAGCGGGCGGGCCGCTACTCGCCGCCTTTCTCAGCCGGCTGCCGCTGGAACAGGTTGGAACCGTCCAGTTTCTCGTCGACCTCAACGCCAGGCTGCGCGAGGCGGTTCGCTATGTGATCCGGATGGAGCCTGGCGTGCAGACGCCGGAGGAGACGCTTGCGCTTCGCTCCGGCTCCTGCCGGGATTCGGCGTGGCTTCTCGTGCAGATCCTGCGCCGCCTGGGCCTGGCCGCGCGATTCGTCTCCGGCTACCTCATTCAATTGCGCGCCGACATCGACCCGATCGAAGGCCCGCGCGGCACGGATCGCGACTTCACCGATTTGCACGCCTGGGCCGAAGCGTACCTCCCCGGCGCGGGTTGGGTCGGTCTCGATGCGACGTCCGGCCTTTTCTGCGGCGAGGGCCACCTGCCGCTTTGCGCGACGCCGCATTTTTCCAGCGCCGCGGCGATCTCCGGCGCCGCGGAGGCGGTAGGCGCATTCAGCTTCGACATGAAGATCGAGCGTCTTCGCGAGGCGCCGCGCATCACCCTGCCGTTTTCGACCGAGGCCTGGGACAAGCTCGACACGCTCGGCGAGGCGGTCGATCGCGATCTTCAGCGCCAGGACGTGCGTCTCACCATGGGCGGCGAGCCCACCTTCGTGTCGATCGACGATTTCGAATCGCCCGAATGGAACACCGCCGCGGTCGGTCCGACCAAACGCGCGCGCGCCGACACTCTGATCCGGCGCCTGCGCGACCGTTTCGCGCCGGGGGGCTTCCTGCATTACGGCCAGGGCAAATGGTACCCTGGCGAGAGCCTGCCGCGCTGGGCTTTCGCACTTTATTGGCGCAAGGACGGCAAGCCGATCTGGCGCGACTCCAATCTCCTTGCCGATGTCGGCGGCGGGACGAAGGCGGATGAAGAGCAAGCCCGCGCCTTCATCGAACGCGTCGCGGAGGGGCTCGGCATCGAGGCCGATCATGTCATCGCCGCCTATGAAGACGCTCTTTATTGGATGGGCAAGGAAGCAACGCTCCCCGTCAATGTCGATCCGAGCGATTCCAAGATCGACGATCCCGAGGAGCGCGCGCGCATGGCGCGGGCCTTCGATCACGGCCTTGCGCGCCCGACCGGCTATGTCTTGCCTGTGCAGCGCTGGAACGCCGCCGCCGAGCCCGGCCGCTGGATCAGCGAGAAATGGCCGCTGCGCCGCGGCCGGCTCTTTCTCGTGCCCGGCGATTCGCCGGTCGGCTATCGCCTGCCGATGAAGTCGCTGCCCTTCGTGCCGCGGTCGTCCTATCCCTATATCTACCCGCAAGATCCGCTCGAGCCCCGCGAGGACCTGCCCGATCCGTCGCATTGGCAAATGGTCGCGAGCGCCGCGGAGGCGGCGGAAGAACGCCAAGACATCGTCGAACAGGACATCGATTCCGGCGCCGTGCGCACCGCGATCGCGATCGAGCCGCGCGACGGCGTCCTTTGCGTCTTCATGCCGCCCGTCGCCGCAATCGAGGACTATCTCGAATTGCTCGCGGTCGTCGAAGAGACCGCGCGTTCGCACAATCGGCCGGTGCGCATCGAAGGCTATGCGCCGCCCTATGATCCGCGCATCGACGTGATCAAGGTCACGCCCGATCCCGGCGTCATCGAAGTCAATATTCACCCCGCCGCGACGTGGCGTCAGGCGGTGGAGACGACCCGCTCCCTTTATGAAGACGCCCGCCAGAGCCGGCTCGGCGCCGACAAATTCATGATGGACGGGCGCCACACCGGCACCGGGGGCGGCAATCATATCGTCATCGGCGCGGAGCGGCCCGCCGATTCGCCCTTCCTTCGCCGCCCCGATCTTCTGGCGAGCCTGGTGCGCTACTGGCAGCGCCACCCCTCCCTGTCCTTTTTGTTTTCCGGCCTGTTCATCGGCCCGACCAGCCAGGCGCCGCGCATCGACGAAGCGCGTCACGATGCGCTTTACGAACTCGAGATCGCGCTCAGCCAATTGCCGGCGAGCAACCCGCGACCCTGGCTCGTCGATCGCCTCTTTCGCCATTTGCTCGTGGACGTCACCGGCAACACGCATCGCGCGGAAATCTGCATCGACAAGCTCTATTCGCCCGACGGGCCGACGGGACGCCTCGGCCTCGTCGAATTCCGCTCCTTCGAGATGCCGCCCGACGCGCGGATGAGCCTGGCTCAGCAATTGCTGCTGCGCGCGGCCATCGCGTGGTTTTGGCGCGAGCCGCAACAGGGCGCCATGGTCCGCTGGGGAACGTCGCTGCACGACCGCTTCATGCTGCCTGAATTTGTTTGGGAGGATTTCTTAGGCGTTCTCGCCGATCTCGACCGCGCCGGCTATCGCTTCGAACCGGCATGGTTCGAGGCGCAACGCGAGTTTCGTTTCCCCCTCTACGGCCGCGTCGAACATGGCGGCGTGAATTTGGAGATCCGGCAGGCGCTGGAGCCGTGGCATGTGCTCGGCGAGGAAGGCGCGATCGGCGGCACGGTGCGCTATGTCGATTCCTCGGTCGAACGATTGCAAGTCAAGGCGCAAGGTCTCGTGCAAGGCCGCCATATTATCGCTTGCAACGGCCGCAAGGCGCCGATGGCGGCGAGCGGCGTCGCCGGCGAGGCCGTCGCCGGCGTGCGGTTCAAGGCCTGGAAACCGGCCTCGGGCCTGCATCCGACCATCGCTGTCCATGCGCCGCTGACGTTCGACATTCTCGACGCCTGGAGCGGGCGCTCGCTCGGCGGCTGCGTCTATCATGTCGCCCATCCCGGCGGGCGCCACTATGATACTTTTCCTGTGAACGCCTATGAGGCCGAGGCGCGCCGCCTTGCGCGATTCGAAGATCACGGCCATACGCCGGGAAGCGTCGCTGTTCCGCCTGATGAACCCTCAAGCGAGTTTCCGCTGACGCTCGATCTCAGGAGGCCCCTTGGCGCGCGAATCTAGGCCAGCCTCGTCTCGGCCGGGGCCTGATGGCGTTGCGGCCTGGACGGCGGACTATCGGCCGCTGCCCGACATTCCCGACGAATTCATCGCCGCCGACGGCGAGCGGCGGGCCCATTGGTCGCGCCTTCTCGACGCGCTCGCAGCGCTGCCGCCAGAGGAGGTCGAGCAGCGGTTCGCCGCCGCCGATCGTCGCATTCGCGACATGGGCGTCTCCTACCGCGTTCACGGCGAGGCGGCCGAGCGCAATTGGCCGCTCGGCCGCATGCCGCTTTTGATCCCCGAGGCGGAATGGCGCGAGATCGCCCGTGGGGTCGAGCAGCGCGCCGAATTGCTTGAACGGGCGCTGGCCGACATTTACGGCGAGGGACGGCTCGTCGCCGACGGCTTCCTGCCTGCCGCCGCTGTCGCCGGCTCGAAAGATTATCTGCCGCAAATGAATGGCGTGAAGCCGCCGGGCGGGCGCTGGATGCGGCTCTATGCGGCGGAGATCGGCCGCGGGCCGGACGGGCGTTGGTGGGTGCTCGGCGATCGCACGCAGGCACCCTCCGGCTCGGGCTATACGCTGGAGAACCGCCTCGTCCTGAGCCAAGCCTTTCCAAGTCTCTTTCGCGAGATGAACGTCGAGCGGCTTGCGCCCTTCTTCCGGGAGCTCAGGGCGGGCATGCGCGCCGCCGCCGACCGTACCGACCCGCGCATCTGCATCTTGACGCCCGGCCCCTGGAGCCAGACCTATTTCGAGCAGGCGTACCTCGCCCGCTACCTCGGCTTTCTGCTGATCGAAGGCGCCGACCTCGTCATGAGCGACGGGCGCATGTTCGTGCGCACCATCGCCGGCTTGAAACGCGCGGATGTGCTCTGGCGCCATGTCGATTCGGATTGGTGCGATCCGCTGGAGCTCAACCCCAATTCGCGGCTCGGCGCGCCCGGCCTCATCGACGCGATCCGCTCCGGCGGCGTCGCGGTCGAGAACATGCCGGGAACCGGCCTCATCGAATCGCGCGCGATGCTCGCCTTCCTGCCGCGACTTGCCGAGCGTCTGCTCGGCGAGGATTTGCGCATGCCCAATATCGCCACTTGGTGGTGCGGCCAACCGAACGCGCGCGAGAAAGTGCTCGCTTCGCTCAGCGACATCGCCATCACCGGCGCCTTCGACCGCGACGTCCCGGGCTTCGAGGGCAAGCCGATGGTGCTCGGCTCGGAATTGACCGCGGCCGGACGGGCCGGTCTCGAACGACGCCTCAAAGAGCGCGGCGTCGATTTCGTCGGCCAGGAGATCGCGCGCCTGTCGACGACGCCGAGCTGGCAGGACGGCGTGCTCGCGCCGCGGCCTTTCGTACTTCGCGTCTTTGCGGCGGCGACGCCGCAAGGCTGGAAAGTGATGCCCGGCGGCTTTTGCCGCGTTTCGGACAAGCCGGACGCGCGCGTCGTCTCGATGGGCGAAGGCGTCGAATCCGCCGACGTCTGGGTGCTCGCCGACCGGCCTGTCGAGGCGACGACGCTGCTGCCGGCGCGCGGCGAGGTGCGGATCATCCGGCTGCTCGGCAATCTGCCCAGCCGCGCCGCGGACAATCTCTTCTGGTTCGGCCGCTATCTCGAGCGCTGCGAGGCGACGCTCCGCCTGGTGCGCTGCCTCACCACGCGAGCGATCGACCCTGACTCTTCCTCGAGCGCCGCGCGCCAATCGATCGAAAAGCTGAAAGCGGCGCTGGTCGCCTGGGGCGCGATCCCGGCCGAAGCGGCCAGGCAGGCCGCGGTCGAGGCAAGCGCCGCCGCCTTGCGCGGCGAGGAAAACTACGGTTCGGCGCTCTCGATCGCCAAATCCGCCCGGCACGCCGCCTCGATCATCCGCGAGCGCCTGACGCAAGATACGTGGCGATTGATCGGCGGCCTTGAAGGTTGGCTGGCGCGAACCGGCGACCAGCCGCTCTCGGAGCCGCAAATCCTCGACAGCGCCGAGGGCGCGCTGACGACGATCGCCGCGCTCTCGGGGCTTTTCGATGAAAATTTCAACCGCGGCGCCGGTTGGTATTTCTACGATATCGGCCGGCGCATCGAGCGCGGCATCAACACCTGCCGCTTCGCCCGCCAGCTCGCCGACAAGCCCTCGACCGACAATAATCTCGACGTGCTGCTCGACCTGATCGATTCGCAAATCACTTTCCGCTCGAGGTACCTGACCGGCGTCGCGCCGGCGCCGGTGCGCGATATGGCGTTGCTCGACCCCTATAATCCGCGTTCGGTCGCCTTTCAGGTCGCCGCAATCGACGATCACATCGCCGGCCTTCCCGCACTGCGCCAGGACGGCGTGCTCGAAGAGCCGCGCCGACTGTCGATGCAGCTTCGCGCCGAACTTTCGACCGAAGACGCCGATCGCATGGACGCGCGAGCGATTCTCGCCGTCGAACAAAAGCTCGCCAATCTCGCCGACGCGATCGGCGCGCGCTATTTCCTGCAGGCCGGCAAGGCGAGGCGCGTTGAAAAGATCATGGGTCTGGCATGATCTACGACCTGCGCCA
>DASZFX010000459.1:0-1952 GCA_035939375.1 Roseiarcus sp. | reverse complement strand
GCGGGCGCTGCTTCGACATTCACGGCTGCGCCCGTTTTCGCGGCCTCGCCGTCATGAGGCGCGGCGCTCGCCTGACCCGATGACCCGCTTTTATAGATCGATGGATCGGTCAGCGTGGTCAGCCCGCCGATAGGCTCGGAGGACACGCGGCCGATTTGAGAGCCCTTGGTCACCGGACGCCCGGCGACGAGATTGTCGAGCAGCTTCTCGAAGCTTTCCGCGGTCAGGTCTTCGTAGAAATCGTCGTTGATCTGCGCCATCGGCGCGTTGCAACAGGCGCCGAGGCACTCGACCTCGATCCAAGACAAGGCGCCGTCGGCAGACAGCCGTCCCTGCGGTCCGATGCGACGCTCGCAAACCTTCTTGAGATCCTCGGCGCCGCGAAGCACGCAAGGGGTCGTGCCGCAGAGCTGTACATATTGGCGCCCGACCGGCGCCAGATTGAACATCGTGTAGAAAGTCGCGACCTCGAGCACGCGGATATAGGGCATGTCGAGAATTCTGGCGACGGTCTCGATCGCTGGCTTGGACAGCCAATAGTTGCTTTGCTTTTGGGCGCGCCAGAGCAGCGGGATCACCGCCGAAGCCTGCCGGCCCGGCGGGTATTTGGCGATTTGCTTGTCGGCCCAGGCCCGATTCTCGGGCGTGAACTCGAAGCTCGCCGGCTGCTCTTCAGCCAATCTCCTTACCGACATCCGCCACCTTTTAAGCGGGGCCGCGCATTACGCCGCCGCCGCCCCGAACCTCATCTATCGATCAACCTCGCCGAAGACGATATCGAGCGAGCCGAGGATCGCGCACACATCCGCCAGCATGTGCTTTCGGCACATGAAGTCCATCGCCTGCAAATGCAGGAAACCCGGCGCCCTGAGCTTGCAGCGGTAGGGCTTGTTGGTCCCGTCCGATACGAGATAGACGCCGAATTCGCCCTTGGGCGCCTCCACGGCGGCATAGACTTCGCCGGCCGGCACTTTGTAGCCCTCTGTATAGAGCTTGAAATGATGGATCAGCGCCTCCATCGAACGCTTCATCATGTCGCGCCTGGGCGGCGTGATCTTGCCGTCGTCGGTGACGATCGGCCCGCCGCCGGAGGCGCTGCGCAGCTTGTCGCAGCATTGTTTCATGATCTTGACCGACTGGCGCATCTCCTCCATGCGGATGAGGTAGCGGTCGTAGCAATCGCCGTTCTTGCCGACGGGGATGTCGAAATCCATCTCCTCGTAGCATTCGTAGGGCTGCGATTTGCGCAAGTCCCACGGCGCGCCGGAGCCGCGCACCATGACGCCGGAAAAGCCCCAGGCCCAGCAATCGGCAAGCGACACGACGCCGATATCGACATTGCGCTGTTTGAAGATGCGATTGCCGGTCAGAAGGGTTTCGAGATCGTCGCAGACTTTCAGGAACGGATCGCAGAAATCGTAGATGTCGTCGATGAGCTTGCCCGGCAGGTCCTGGTGTACGCCGCCTGGGCGGAAGTAGGCCGAATGCATACGCGCGCCCGACGCGCGCTCGTAGAAGATCATCAGCTTCTCGCGCTCCTCGAAGCCCCAGAGCGGCGGCGTCAAAGCGCCGACGTCCATCGCCTGGGTCGTCACATTCAGGAGATGCGACAGGAGCCGCCCGATTTCGCAATAGAGCACCCGGATCAATTGCGCGCGCCGCGGAACGGAGATCCCGAGCAGCCGTTCGACCGCGAGGGCGTAGGCGTGCTCCTGGTTCATCGGCGCGACATAGTCGAGCCGATCGAGATAGGGCACATTCTGGAGATAGGTGCGCGCCTCCATCAGCTTCTCGGTGCCGCGATGAAGGAGGCCGATATGCGGATCGACGCGCTCGACGACCTCGCCGTCAAGCTCCAGCACCAAGCGCAACACCCCATGCGCAGCCGGATGCTGCGGGCCGAAATTGATCGAGAAGTTGCGCAGGTTCTGTTCGGTCATCGGCGCGACCCG
>DASZFX010000458.1:0-1851 GCA_035939375.1 Roseiarcus sp. | reverse complement strand
GGCGGCCTGTTCATGCTCTGGTCATCGCCGTGGCGTCATTGTGAAACATGACCGCGTCGGCCGGTTGGATTCGGCGATGAAATCTTTAGACGGTGCACGGATGCCGCCCTTCGCCCTTCGGTTGCTCTTGCTCGGCCTTTTCGCCGTCCTCGGCGCGGATGGTCTCGTCAGCGATGCGCAATCGCTGCCGATATCGACCTATTGCGTCACCGCCGGCCAATGCGCCGCCTTGTGCCGGAGCTTCGTCGAGAAAGGCCGCACGGCCGAAGACTTTATCGATCTCGCCTCCTATGAGCTTGGCGCGCCGGACATCGTTAGTCTGCCGCCGCGCGATGGCGCGCCGCCCCCGCCCATCGATCCGGCCAATGTCTATTCCGAAACCCGCGCCAATAATTTCAGCCCCGTCGTCGCCGACGCTTTGGCCCGGGTCTATGCCCCCAATCTCCAGACGGGCCAGGTCGACGTCATCGACCCCGCGACGTTCACGGTCATCGATCATTTCGCCGCGGGCCAGAGCCCGCAGCACATCGTGCCATCGTGGGATTTGCAGACCCTCTGGGTGACCGGCGATGAATCCCTGCCCCGCGCCCGCGGCTCGCTGGTGCCGATCGATCCCAAGACCGGCAAGCCCGGAACCCCGGTGCCGGTCGACGACGCCTATAATATGTATTTCACGCCGGACGGGCGCTCCGCCATCGTCGTCGCCGAGGCGCGGCGCCGGCTCGAGTTCCGCGATCCCCATACGATGCTTCTGCAAGGCTATATCAACGCGCCGCAATGCGCGGGGATCAATCATGCCGATTTCTCGAGCGACGGCGCCTATGCGATCTTCACCTGCGAGTTCAACAATTCGCTGGTCAAGATCGATATCGATCGTCATGAGCTGGTGGCGACGCTGCAACTGACCCCGGGCCACATGCCGCAGGATATTCGCGTCGCGCCCGACGGCTCGGCTTTCTTCGTCGCCGACATGATGGGCGACGGCGTCGTCGTTATCGACGGCGGCAGGATGAAAGAGATCGGCTTCATCGCCACCGGCGTCGGCACGCATGGCCTCTATCCCAGCCGCGACGGTACGAGGCTTTACGTCTCCAACCGGGGCACGCATAACCTCGCCGGCGTCAAGAAGGGAGCGGGCAGCATTTCCGTGCTCGACTTCAAGACCCGCGAAGTGATCGCCAATTGGCCGATCCCCAATGGCGGCAGCCCGGACATGGGCAATGTCAGCGCCGACGGCAAGACGCTGTGGCTCTCCGCCCGCTATGACAGCGCGGTCTATGCGATCGATACATCAAGCGGCGAAGTCAAGACGATCCCCGTCGGGGGCATGCCGCATGGCCTCACAGTGTGGCCGCAGCCGGGGCGCTATTCGCTCGGGCACACGGGGAACATGCGTTAGCCAAAGGCTCCATCCGGCCGATCTTCCCCGTCGCGCGCCTGGCGAGCGGACTTCAGAACGGATGGTACTGGAACATCCAGGTTTCGGTGAGCTGCTCGCCGTTGTTGCGCAAGTAGCATCTCAGTTCGACCGGATCGGGTCCTTCGACGCCGGCGAGGTCGAATTGGGTGCGCCAATGGCCGGGAACGCCGTCGGGCACGGCTTCGGTCATCTTGTAGGGACCGAAGACGCCGCGGGAGGCGTTGACCACCGCCTCCGGCGTCACCCCATAGGGCAGGGTCGAAAGCGGGCCGCCGAGGAACTCGACCATGAACTTGCGAACGCCCTTCGGGCGCGGCTGGCCCGGCTGGCCGCCGCGACCGAGGCGCGTTGCGACGCAACGCCCTAGCTTCGAAGGATAGGGTTCGTCGGCGAGCCAGTGCAGGCGATAGCGCAGATTGACCTCGGCGTCG
>DASZFX010000457.1:0-3435 GCA_035939375.1 Roseiarcus sp. | reverse complement strand
AAACTCGGTCGAATTGGCATCTGCGATGCCGACCAGATTGCGCGCGGCTTCGATGACGGCCATTTGCATGCCGAAGCAAATGCCGAAATACGGCACATTGCGCTCCCTGGCGAAACGAGCGGCCAGAATTTTGCCCTCGGCGCCGCGCGGCCCGAAGCCGCCTGGCACGAGAATGCCATGGACGTTTTCGAGGTGGGCGGCCGGATCGGCGCTTTCGAAAATCTCGCTCTCGATCCAATCGAGCCTGACCTTGACCTTGTTGGCCAGGCCGCCATGGGTCAGCGCCTCGGTCAGCGATTTATAGGCGTCCTTCAGGCCGGTGTATTTGCCGACGATGGCGATCGTCACCTCGCCCTCGGGATTGTGCAACCCGCTGCTGACCGCGCTCCAGCGTCGCATGTCCGGCTTGGGCGCGGGCTCGATGCCGAAAGCGGCGAGCACTTCGCGGTCGAGGCCGGCGGCGTGATAGACGCCCGGCACGTCGTAGATCGAGCCGACGTCCCTCGCCTCGATCACCGCGCTTTCGCGCACATTGCAAAAGAGGCCGAGCTTGCGCCGCTCCTCCCGTGGAATTTCGCGATCCGTGCGGCACAGAAGAATATCGGGCTGGATGCCGATCGAGCGCAATTCCTTGACCGAGTGCTGGGTCGGCTTTGTTTTGAGTTCGCCGGCGCTTGCAATGAAGGGCAAAAGCGTCAGGTGAATGTAGACGCAATGGCCCTTCGGCAGTTGGATGCCAAGCTGGCGGATCGCTTCGAAGAACGGCAGGCCCTCGATATCGCCGACCGTGCCACCGATTTCGACAAGGACGAAATCAACGCCGTCGTTGCCCTCCAGCACGAATTCCTTGATCGCATTGGTGACATGGGGGATCACCTGCACGGTCGCGCCGAGATAGTCGCCGCGCCGCTCCTTGGCGATGATCTCCTGATAGATGCGCCCGGTCGTAATATTGTCCTGGCGGTTGGCGGAACGGCCGGTGAAGCGCTCATAGTGGCCAAGGTCGAGATCGGTCTCCGCGCCGTCGTCGGTGACGAAGACTTCGCCGTGCTGCGTCGGGCTCATCGTGCCCGGATCGACGTTGAGATAGGGGTCGAGCTTTCGCAAGCGGACAGTATAGCCGCGCGCCTGGAGAAGGGCGCCAAGCGCCGCCGAAGCCAAACCTTTGCCGAGCGAGGAGACCACGCCGCCGGTGATAAAAATATACCGCGCCATGGGACCCAAGCTCTAACGCCTTAAGATCGATTCGGCGAGGACTGATTTTCGACCGGCCGAGGCCCGCCGCTTAAATGCTGAAAACGCTCGCTTTTCGCGATGTGGAAAACGATCTGGGCAAGCGAGGGCTTGGGCGCCGGCCTTCCGCACAACCGAACGGCAATATTGGGCGGCCGGGCCGCGACGGCAAAGGTCGACGGCGTTCCGTTTCGTCATCAGCCGACGCGCCGCCAAATCCGAAGGGGCCCCTTTGCGACGAAACCGGCGCGATGAGCCGCGGCAAGCGCCTCGCCGCGTTCGTAGGCGACGAAGGGCAGTTGAGGGAACGCGCCTCTGGCGGCGCGCGCGAGGCCTCGCCAGATCGCCTCCAAATCGAACCCGGATGCGAAGAGGTTGGAAAAGCCAAGCACTCCGGCGCCGGCGTTCAGGACGCCGCCGCCAACCAGAGCGCCGCCGATTCGAGCCGACATGATGTGGATGTCCGGCGCTGAAAGCAGGCCGGGCATGAATGTCCGGCCCTCCTCCGCGCCGTCGTTTGCGCCCGCCCACGCTTGCTCCCAGCGAACAAGATCGCTCTCGACGTCGATCCGGGTCCATCGCGGGTCAGCCGTCGCCGGCCGTCCATGGTCCATCGACGACGTCGCGCTCAACCACTCCGCGTCGAACAATCGCTCGAAGCCAAGCACCTGAAGATCAAGGCTGTGAAAGCAGTCCTTTACTGACCATCCTCCGAGGCGCGGCCTTTGGATCAAGGCTGAGATCGCAGCGATCTGTTCTCCGGCGCCTGACGGGCCGGTCAATGTCACCATGTCCGGGTAGCGTGCGGGCGCGCCAAGTCGGGTGAGCCAATAAGTCTCGTGAAACTCGCCAGCGCCGCGATGGGCGGCGCAAATCGCATCGCACCACAGAGCATTGTTGTCAGCCGCTTGCTTCACGATCTCGTCGTCGCGCATGGGTCCAACGCAGCAGGGCGAAAGTAAGCAAATCTCGGCGTGCATATATTGGACCGAAGCGGAAGTCCTGACCAAGACGCGCCGCCTTCCGCGATTCCGCTTGCTCGGAACACAGCAAGAACGTATAAGTCCGTTCACGATTTGTTTAAGCCGCGTCTCGACATTGGGGCCGAAGCGAATAGGCAAAGTGATTCGCAGGGCCGGCAAAGGGCAGATACGAACATGCTGACCAAGAAACAAAACGAACTCTTGCGCTTCATCCATGAGCGCTTGCAAGAATCAGGTGTGCCGCCGTCTTTCGACGAGATGAAGGAAGCGCTCGATTTGCGCTCCAAGTCCGGCATTCATCGGCTGATCTTGGCGCTTGAGGAGCGCAATTTCATCCGCCGCCTGCCGAATCGGGCCCGCGCGATCGAAGTGTTGCGGCTGCCCGAATCGGCGACCGTCGCCGGCCCGCGGGGCGGCAAATTCTCGCCAAGCGTGATCGAAGGCCATCTCGGCCGCGCGCGGGGCGGGCGCGGGGCCGGACATCAGCCTCATGCGGTCACGATCCCGGTCATGGGCCGCATCGCCGCCGGCACGCCGATCTCGGCTATTCAGAACCGCACCGCCTCGATCCCGATGCCGCCGGAGTTCTTGGGGACCGGCGATCATTTCGCGCTCGAAGTACGCGGCGATTCGATGATCGAGGCCGGCATTTTCGAAGACGATACGGTGATCATTCGCAAGCAGGACACCGCCGAGACCGGCGACATCGTCGTCGCCCTCATCGACGAAGAAGAAGCGACACTGAAGCGGCTGCGCCGGCGCGGCGCCTCGATTGCGCTCGAAGCGGCCAACCCGGCCTATGAGACGCGCATCTTCGGCCCCGACCGCGTGCGCATTCAAGGCAAGCTCGTCAGCTTGATAAGAAAGTACTGACCGGCGTTTCGAGCGCGATGCGCCGCGGTCGCGGTTCGAAGCGCAGCTTGCCCGAAGCTGCCCCTGCCCCAGATTGTACTTCGAACGGCGCGCTCGGTCGGTGCCGCGCGGATATCCGCCGCGACGGCCGAGAATCGCCAAATAAAGCCGGCCGTCACCCTCTGCATCTGGACGCTGTCGGGAGCGGCCGCCAGTTCACTCGAGCTGATCAGAATATACTCCAAGGCGCAGATCGTCGACCGCCATCGGAGGCGGATAACAATTCACACAATTGCGCCGTCTCAGGAGGATAGTGATTTTAGGGCGCACAAGTACGGACGCCCGAACGGCTCCTATACCGGGACGG
>DASZFX010000456.1:0-6324 GCA_035939375.1 Roseiarcus sp. | reverse complement strand
GCCCTCGCGTCCAGCGTTCGAGGATAAGCTATAGTCCGAAATCGCCGCGAAAGGCGCCGATCCTACGCTCGATCCCCAGCCGGAGGGGCGGGCGGCAAGATTCGGCCGACCAGCCTCGCGCTCGGCGCCCGTCGAAGCCTCCGGCAAAACGCCGGGAAAAGCGCCTCGCTATGCGCCGGCGAAACAAAAAGGATTAGACGCCGAAGCGATTTCTCCCGCCGAGACCTGCAGCTTCTCGTGCAGGAGGGCGCGCCAATCTCATATTACGCCGCGCGGCTCTTTTGCGGGGTGACGGCGATCCGTTCGGGTAAGACAGACCTTTCGGGCCCGCGCATCCAATTTGGCAGACCCAGATCCGTCAGGCGATCAGCGTAGCGAAGGACGCCACGGTTCGGCGGCGAGCGAAAATCGCAAGGCTTGGCGACGCGGAATCGCTCTACGCTGGGGTCGAGGCGATCGAGAATGTGTTTTTGGCTCGGAAATGCGTCGAACATCGCGCGCTTTCTGGCGACTTGCGCCTTCGTCAGGCGCGCGACGATCTCTTCCTCGCCGTCGCAGAAGGTTTGAAACGTGAGGCCGCGCGCGCCGTGATGATAGTAGGGCATTTCGACAACGGTCGGGGCGCGACGGAACAAGAGGCTCGCCGCCAGACGCACGCAATAGGCGACCCCGTCGTGGTCCGAATGGCCGCCTTCGAAGGCGTGAGTGAGGACCATCTCGACGCCGTGCTCGGCGAAGAATGCGGCCAACCTTTGAGTGATTGAAACGAGCGCGCGCCAAACGCCTCCGTCGCCCACGCCCATTGCAAAGACCTGCTGCTCAGGGACGCCGGCGATATCGAGCGCCGACCGCAATTCCAGCGCCCGCGCCCGCCCATAGTCTGCGGCGACGGCGAAGCCCGCCCGGCGGGCGTTGGCGACGTCCTTGGGCGCCCCGTCGGTGACGACCACGATATTGACGTTCCGCAAGCGCGCGAGCAGCGCGCCACAGCCGATCGTCTCGTCGTCCGGATGGGCGACGACGACGGCGACGCGCGTGGCGTCGACGAATTCGGCTTCGACATCGGCAAGCCAATTCAAGGGCGGCATCGAGCGTTTTCTTTCCTATCGAGCCGTTGCGCGCTGCTATTCATCCGAACTTCTCGGCGTGATTTTAGGCCTCTCCTGCGCAGGAGGGGTAAATTCCGGCCATTAATTTAAATTTGCAGTGGCCGAGGGGTGGCGCAGATCGGTCAAATTTGACCGAAAGGCCGGCGCGGCGCGCCTGGGCCCTGATAGGGGCAATAACCCCTTCCTCGCAACAATTGACGCCCCTAGCGAGCTTAACCATCTGTTGAGGCTAAACTCACGGATGTATTCAACTTTCTTTATCGAATGGGTTGTACCACAGCGTAGCACAGACATGCGGGACAAGAAATGAGCGCGATCTGGGAGCGTCGGGCGGGAGCAGTTGCGCTGCCCGGGCAAGCGGCCGGGGCGAGCATACAAGTGCCGTGGTCGAGGATCGCCAAATTCGGCGGCGCGATCGCGGTGTTGGCGCTCGGCGCCTATGCCGTCATATCCGACCAAATCGCCATCGCCACCGACAATGCGGTGGTCTCCGCCTATTCAATCGCCCTGCGCACGCCGATTGACGGGGTCGTCGGCGCTTCGCCCCTACGTGTAGGCGACCGCGTCAGCCGCGATACCCTGCTCGCCGAAGTCAGCAACAATCGCGTCGACAACCAGCGGTTGGTCGATTTGCGCGAGCACTTGACGGAAGCGCGCGCCCGACTTGCGGCGGCGATCTCGATGAAGGCTTCCCTCGAAACGTTCCGCAAGGACCTCCAGGAGCGATCTGAAGCCTATTTAAAGGCGAGCGCCGCTCGCCTTGCCGGAACGGCGGCGGAGGCGGAAAACGCGCTCGCGGCCCTCTATGGGCGGCGTGAAGAGGCGAAGAAAAACCTCAATCGTCGAACGACTTTGGCGCAGAGCGGCACGGCTTCCACCGCCGATCTGGACAAGGCGCAATCGGAATTCGAAATCGTCTCGGCCGAGGCCGAGGCGCAACGGGGCCGACTGGAATCGCTGTTCGCTCAGATCGCGGCCGTCAACAACGGCGTCGTCTCGGAGCCCGGCTCGAATGACGTCGCCTATTCGCGTCAACGCGCCGACGAGGTCGCAATCCGCTTGGCTGAGCTCGATCAACAGCGCGCATTGACGCTGGCCGACATCGAGGAGACGTCCGCGCGGCTGGCCAGCGAGCAGGCTCGGATCGACAAATTGCAGAGCGCATCGATGGTCGCGCCGAGTTCAGGAATGGTCTGGCGGCTTGGCGCATCGACGGGCGAGCGGGTGGGGGTCGGCGAAACCATCGCGCAGATTGTGGATTGCAGTTCGGCCTTCATCATCGCGCGCGTGCCGCAAAACCGTGTTCCTGAGATCGAAGTCGGCAGCGAGGCGGAGTTCCGGCTTTCGGGCGATGAGCTCAAGCGCCACGGCCGCGTGCTGACGGTGAGCGGCGACGCCACTGCCGGGGATCGCAATCTGGCGGCCGTTCCCTTCGACGAAAAGGGGTCGAGCGCGACGGTCCGCATCGCCATGGACGCTATCGACGGTCAATGCTTCGTCGGTCGAACCGCGCGGGTGCTCCTGCCCTCAAAAGGGCGTGGCCTCATTTCGCGGCTGATCGGCCGGTTCAGTTGAACGCTCAATGTTATCGCTGACCGCACTTGGGCCCCTTCTGCTCAGCGCCGGCCTGCTCGCGACGCTGATTCTGTTCGAGCCGGCGAGCCCGCGGCTTGTGCGCGCGTTATGTTCCGGCGTCTGCGTCTTCCTCGCGATGAGATACGTCTGGTGGCGCTTCGAATATTCGATGCCGACTCACCAGAACATCTATCAAAACGTTTGGGCGTGGGTTTTCTTCACCTTCGAGATCACGTCGATCATCAGTTCGGTGATGGTGCTGGTCTTTATGTCCCGCCACCTTCGCCGCGAGCCGCCGCGCAGAATGCCGGAGGGGCTGGCCGACGCGCCCGTCGATGTCTTCATCGCTACTTTCAACGAGCCTCTACAGGTCTTGGAGCGCGCGGTGGTGGGCGCGCGAGCGATAGATCACAAGGACCTACGGGTATGGATCCTCGATGACGGCGCGCGCGATTGGGTGCGCGACCTCGCCGCCGAGCTGGGCGTTGAATATATTCGTCGCGTCAAGGGAGCGCACGCCAAGGCCGGCAACGTCAACAATGGATTGCAGCACGCGTTGAAGATCGGCCGGCGTCCGCAATTTCTGCTCCTTTTGGATTCCGACTTCGTGCCTTACCGCAACATCCTCAAACGCACGCTCGGCCTCTTCGCCGAGCCGGACGTCGGCATCGTCCAGACCCCGCAGCACTTCTTCAATCCGGATCCAATTCAAAGCAACCTGCTCGTCGCGCGCCAATGGCCGGATGAGCAACGGTTTTTCTTCAATTCTCTCCTAGCCTGCAAAGACGCATGGGGCGCGACCTTTTGCTGCGGCACCTCCGCCGTCTTCCGGGTCGATGCGCTAGTCGCCGCCGGAGGAATGGCGATTGAAACAGTGACCGAAGACATGCTCACAACATTCAAGCTCGACGAGTACGGCTATCGAACGGTGTATCTCAATGAGCAATTGAGCATGGGCCTCGCCCCGGAGGGGCTGGCGCCATATATTTCTCAGCGAGCCCGCTGGTGCCTCGGCGCGATGCAGCAAATCTACACGCGGTGGTCCTTCGCAGGCGCCGCCAGGATCAGCCTCGTCAATCGCATCTCCGCCCTCGACGGCGTATTGTACTGGGTCGCCAACGCTCCCTTCAAGTTGATGATGATCGCCGGGCCGCTGGTCTATTGGTGGACGCAGACGGCCGTCATCTCGAGCACGGTGGAGGACCTCTTTCGCTATCTTGCGCCTTCGGCCGTCGCCTCGATCGTCTTCATGAGCTATTTTGCGCGCAAGCGCATCTTGCCGGTGATGACGGATGTCGCGCAATTGATCAGCAGCTTCGCCATCATCGCCACGGTGGCGACCGCCCTGGTGCGGCCTTGGGGTCATCCGTTCAAGGTTACGGCCAAGGGCGTCGCGTCGGACAAAATTGTCGTACAATGGCGTCTGCTGGCGCCCTTTTCGGCCATGGCTCTGGCGACGATATTGGGAATCATCGTCAACATCTCGCAGTATTCGCCGATATACGGAACCGACGGCTACGACGTGAATGTGTTTTGGAGCCTCTTCAACGTCGCCGTGCTGGCGCTCGCCTGCACGGTATGCGTCGAACTGCCCAGACGCCGCGCCGAAGAACGCTTTTGTTCCGGGGAGCGGGCGATCCTCCATCTATCGACGGGTATGCAAGCGCCCTGCGAGATTCGCGACATCTCGCTCAGCGGCGCAAATATCTCATTGGGCATCGGCCCTCTCCGCGCCAACGACCACGGCGTCCTTACCTTCTCCGACGGCGTCGAAGCGCCGTTCCGGCTTGTACGCAATCTGCCCGACGGCCTCGCCGTCCGATTCAGCGAAGACGTCGATAACCGTCGAAAGCTCATCGCCAAGCTCTTTACCGGTCAATATGACAACGAGGTGCCGCAAATCAGAGTGACGCGGGTGATGGCGGCGATTGGGAAACGATTGGTCGCATGATTTAAGCGAAGCCGTGCCGGCGACGGCCGCCGCTAGACATGGCGCCCGACGTAGCCGAGAGGGGAAATGCGGGATGCGCGCGCTTTCGCCACGGCGCGTCGCTGCAAGGACCCGCCGGCGGCTCGCAGAGGAACGTTCAGCGGAAAGTTTCTAAGGCAGAAATCGATCGCGATATTTCGCAATTTCAGACAATGACGCGGCGCCGACGCCGGGAATTCCCAAGAGCGTCTCGTCCCGCACAAACAGCAAACGCTCCGGACTATCAATCGCGCAGGCCAAGAGCGCCCGGATCGTCCGCTCGCTGAGTCCCCGGTGTTCGAAGGCGGACTTGGCCGACGCGCCTTCTCTTGCCGCGCTCCTGTTGCGTGTCGTCATGAGGATGCTCCCCGTTCAAACAACAGTTGGCCATAGTTTTGTTATCTCCGAGTAAAACGCGCCAACAATTCGGACGCCGTCGTCGGCGAACGGCGGCGCGCCTTTGGCGCGTGCGCTCATCGTTAATGAAACGTCGTCGGATATCGACGCCTCGCCGAAGTTCCAGGCGCCGATTGGAAGCCTTTTCAGCAAAAGTTGACAAAAATGCAAACCAAGTAACCCGCGGTTAGCGAGGCGCCCGGACAATCCGCCAATCGGACCAATTGTCAAAGCGAGACCGAAATGGGCGCCGTCGCGCCAGGGTGCGTCTTCGATATCGATCTGCACGAACGCCGCGTGGACGTTCGCGTCCGTTTGAGCCTTTCTGGTCGGTACAACCTCGGGGACTGCCAGGACTATCCCTGTTGGACTCTCGATGTGTCGCCAAGCGGCCTTGCCCTATTGGGAATCGAGCCCGGCCGCGTCGGCGATCGCGTCGTCGCCTATATCAATCAACTCGGTCGCATGGAAGGAACGGTTGCGCGCCATTTCGGCGCCTGCTTCGGGGTCAGGCTGATCGCGCCAAGCCTGAAGCGCGAAAAGCTTAAAGAACAAATCGCCTGGCTGGCGACGCATCGCAATGGCAAGCCGAGCCAACGTCGCTACGAGCGCATCGCTCCTTACAACCGACGCTCGACGATGAGGACGGCCGACGGCGGCGAATTCGTCGCTGTCGTAAGCGACATCGCGCGATCCGGCGCGGCGCTCAAGGTCGACGCGACGCCCCAGGTCGGCTCAAAAGTGACGATCGGGCGCACATCGGCGCGAGTTGTGCGCCACCTTCAGGACGGCGTCGCCGTCGAGTTCATCAGCCCCGTCGTCGAGGTGGCCTGGTCCGAGGCGTTCAAAGGGAAGGCCTAAGGCTTCTCTCGCGCCGCCCGTACCGGATTTTTCTCGCACCGTCATGCAACGAAGTATGAGGCGAGCCAGGACGCCAATCCCTAAGAGTCGGGATAGGCGAAAAGCGGCTGGTCAGTTATAAATATTGTTTAGTTCGTACAAAATGCCGGCCGGAGTCCCGAGCCGAGGAGCGCCCAACGACCTCGCCAGCGAGAGATGGCCGCTAATCCGATCCTTGCGGTTCGGCGACATTTGCAGATATCCGCGAATTGGTGCAACAATACACGACGATGCGGGGTTTCGTGTTGGGGGGCGTTGGCGGAGCGTGTTTCGCCAAGTCCTGATTTGCGCGACCGACGTCGGCGCCGTCGTTGCGCCGGGGCTGCGGATTTGCGCTGGAACACCGCTGTACCGGCCTCGATGTTCAAGGGCCGT
>DASZFX010000455.1:0-8839 GCA_035939375.1 Roseiarcus sp. | reverse complement strand
CCGAGAAAACATTGCGTTGCCCGCTTTCGGCGGCCTCTTGAGTTGGGGGCCGATTGGAATGCGTCGAGAGCGCGCGCGCGTAGATTCCGCGACCAAACGCCTTCAAATCGACACCCGCGCAAGTTCGGAGCTGCGCAGATTGAGCGGCGGCAACCAGCAGAAAGTGGTGATCGCACGCTGGCTCGCTGCCGGGTTCAACACGCTCCTGTGCTTCGATCCCACGCGCGGCATCGATGTTGGCACGAAACGCCAGATCTATGCCCTAGTTCGCGAACTCGCGGCGACGGGGTCGGCGGTATTGCTCTTCACTTCCGAGCTCCCGGAGATCGCGCTCGCTTGCGATCGCGCGATCGTTCTCTTCGGTGGGCGCGTGGTCGCGGAGATGCCTGTAGCCGAAGCCGACGAAGCCACACTGTTGCGCGCCGCGCATGGGCTTGCCTCGCAAGCGCTGGCGGCGTCGTGACGCCGGCGGCGCGCAAATCGCCGGCCCTACCGGCTCCCGACATCGCTTCGGAAACGCCGTTCGCGGCGCGGCTTAAGCGGGCGATGCGTCGTCATTCGAGCCTCTTCGCGATGCCGGCGCTCATGATCGCCGCGCTCGCGTTGACCGTCTTCATTCATCCCCAGTTTTCCGATTTCGACCTGCAATCGCTGGCGATGGGCGCTCTCCCGCTTGCCTTCGGCGCCGCAGCTCAGACCGCGGTCGTCATCTCAGGCGGGATCGATCTTTCGATCGGTTCGGCGATGGCGGTCGCCAATGTGCTGGCGGCGAGCACCATGGAGAATAGGAGCTTCGGTGAATCGCTGCTGCTGGCGGCGGCGGTTCTGATCGCCGGCGTCGGGATCGGCGCGCTCAACGGTCTGATCGTCGTTCTATCGCGTGTTCCCGACGTGGTTGCGACCCTGACGACCGGGTTCATTTGGGGCGGCGTCGCGCTTCTCATCCTGGAGAAGCCGGGCGGCGGCGCCCCACCGGAGTTTCTCAATCTCGGAGCGGGAACGCTGTTCACATCGTGGTTGCCCAACGGCGTTATCCTGCTTGTGGCCGCGGTCGCCGTGATCTGGATCCCGGTACGCCGCTCCAAGCTTGGACTTCAGTTCTATGCTGTCGGCAGCGATCGCGTCGCCGCGTTTCGCAGCGGCGTCAACGTCGAGCGCACGCGCTTTTCCGCTTACATATTTTCCGGCCTGTTCAGCGCGGTTGGCGGTCTGGCCTTGACGATGACCACCGGAATAGGGGCGCCCCTCGCCGGCGTCTACTACACGCTCAGCGGGTTGGCCGCCGTGGTCGTTGGCGGGGTCAGTCTGGCGGGTGGGCGGGGCGGAATCGTCGGGCCTGTAATGGCCGCATTCGTTTTGACACTGATACCGACCGATTTGATCTTCCTGAATATCGATCCGAATTTCGGTCAGGTGATCCAAGGGACGCTCATCGTGGCGATCGTGATGATCGGTGGATTCGCGGCTATGGCGCGAATTCGGAAATGACCGGGCACGCCAAAGCGGTCCTCTCGCGCGTAGCGCCCGCGCTTGCCGGCGGCGGCGTGTTGTCGCTGCTGCGCACGCATACGATCGTGGTGCTTGTTCTGCTCCTGATCGCCTTCATCGTCGGCATCGAGGTCGCTCGTCCCGGAACGGTCAATGCGACTTGGATGTCGAACATGGTGCTGTTCGCCGCGCCCCTCGGAATCGTCGCCGCGGGACAGACGCTCGTCATGCTGACGGGAGGAATCGATCTTTCCGTGGCGAGCGTTGCGACCGCCTCGGCCTATCTCATGGCGACGCACTCGACGCAGGGCGGCGCGACAGCCGTGGCCTGGGGACTCGGCGTCGGCTTGCTCGTCGGCCTGATCAATGGCGTCGGCATCGCGCTTCTCCGCGTGCAGCCATTGGTGATGACCTTGGGAACCGGGCTGATGACCGAGGGGGCGCTGGTCGTCTACAGCCAGAAGATGATGGCTATGGCCGAGGGGCCTCACGTGCCGCAGTTCATCGAGACCATCGGCGCCGGCAAGTTCCTCGGCGGCATACCCAACGATCTCTCCGTTTGGGCGCCGATCGCCATCGCTATTGTCTTCATATTGCGGCGCACCGGCTATGGCCGGCTGCTCTACGCCATCGGAGACAACCGCGAGGCCTGTCAGTTGGCGGGCATTCGCGTTTGGCAAATACTCCTCGTCAACTACGTGACGTGCAGCCTGCTTGCCGCCACGGCCGGTCTCGTGATCGTTGGCGGCGTCGACGCAGCAGATCTTAGCTTGGCGGATGGTTACCTGTTGCCGTCCGTGGCCGCGGTCATCATCGGCGGCACCTCGATTTTCGGTGGTCGCGGCGGATATTCCGGCACCATCGTCGGCGCGTTGATCCTCACGGTGCTGAACAGCATCCTCACCCTGGTCGACGCCCCCGAGCCGGTTCGCCAGATTCTCTACGGGGCCATCATCCTCCTTCTCGCCACAGCGTACACGCGTCTGACCAACTGACCGGCAGGCCAGGACTCTCGGCGCATCGAGAAGAAAGCGATTTTTTTGACGACCGAAGCTCGAAAAATCGATCTCTACTTCTGCGTGGACGGCGGCGGCTCCGGAAGCCGGGCCCGCCTGGTCGACGAGAAGGGCATGGCGCTCGCCGAAGCGGTTGGAGGTTCTTGCAATCCCTCGACAAATCTTGAGAAGGCGGTGGCGAGTATTGTCAGTCTTTGGAGCCAATGCTGCGCAGCCGTCGGCCGGCCGAACAAACGGTTCGAAGGGGTCGTCTTGGCGATCGGCGCGGCGGGGACGTATATCGAAGCCGGCCGCAAGACCTTTTTGGCGGCTTGCCCACCCTTCACGCGGTTCTGCGCGATGAGCGACGGCTATGCGGCGCTCATTGGGGCGGGGTCGGGCGCTCCTTGTAGTCTGCTCATCGCCGGAACCGGCGTCGCCGGACATAGGTTGTTTGCAAATGGTCTGTCCATCCAGCGCGACGCATGGGGTTGGATTGGCGGCGATCGGGGAAGCGGAAGCTGGATCGGCCAAAAGGCGTTGCGCCATTGCCTCGCCGCGCTCGACGGCGTTGCGCCGCAAGATGGATTGAGTCGCGCAATTCTGCGCGCGATCGGCGGCGTCGAGACACTGCGCGAAGGATGGATGCGGGATCTCGGTCCCGAGCGGCTGGCCGCATTCGCCCCGCTGGTCCTGGAATTGGCGGGCGCGGGCGATGAGGCGGCGCAACGCATACGAAAACGCGCGGTCGAGCATCTTGCCGCGCTGATCGGCGTCATCGCGGCGCCGAACGCGCCGCTTTTTGCGGCCGGCGGTCTGATCTTGCCGCTCCGCGAACTCCTGGCGGAAAAAGCGGGCCTCCCCGTTCTCCAGCCGAACAGCGACGCGCTGACTGGGTGCTGGCTGGTTGCGACGGGAAGAGCCCCGGAAGAGCGCGCGCTTCTCTTCGGACAAACAGTGGAGGAAGCCTGATGAACGCCGATTCCCTCGCACCGCTGAAAGGTTCGATTCTTACACCGAAAGGTTGGGTGACCGGCGTTGTAGACTTTGCCGACGGGATGATCTCTTCGATCAACGGCGAGGCGCTTGCCGAGGGAGTGAAGCCCAAGGGCCCCTTCATTCTGCCGGGCTTCATCGATCTTCATGTCCACGGCGGCGGCGGCGCCGACTGGCAAGGCGGCGAAGACGGCATTCGCGCTCTTGTGCGCTACCATACTTCTCACGGTACGACCGTGATCGCCCCAACCACAGCGACCGGGCCCGTTCCGGTCATCGAAAGGTCGCTCGCCGCTATTGCCTCCATCGCTGCGGCGCGGCGGCCGGGCGAGGCGGTGGTGCTGGGCGCCCATCTCGAAGGACCTTTCGTAAACCCGCGGAAGCCCGGCGCGATGGACGTTTCTTTCATACTCGAAGGCGACGCCGGTCTTGCCAGGCGCTGGGCGGAACGATGCAAGATCGTGGTTGCGACGGTCGCGCCGGAAATTCCCGGCGGTCACGAGGTCATCAGAGCGCTGGCCGAAACAGGCTGCCACGTGCAAATCGGCCATAGCATCGCGACGTCCGCGATGGCCGAGAAAGCGTTCCAAGCTGGGTGCTCCGGCCTGACGCATCTCTTCAACGCTATGTCGGCGATGGAGCATCGCTCCCCGGGCGTCGCGGCTTTTGCGCTCGCCAAGGCGCGCTACGCGGAAATTATCGCCGATCTGTTGCACGTCGATGCGACCGTGCTCTTGGCCGCTTATCGCGCTATTCCGCGCCTTTACGCGATAACCGACGCGAGCGCGGCGGGAATGCCGGACGGGAATTATGACTGGGGCGGACGTCGGATCATCAAGCAGGGCCAGCGCGTGACGCTTGAAAATGGGACGACCCTCGCGGGCAGCGCCATCACGATGCTGGATGCGTTTCGCAATCTCGTCAAAATCGGATTGACGCTCGAAGCGGCCTCCGCGATGACGGCGGCGCGCGCGGCCGAATATCTCGGCTTGCAAAATGTGGGCCGGATCGAGCCGGGCTCGCGAGCTTGTCTCGTCAAACTTGACGGAGCTCTCAATCTGCGGGGCGTCTGGGTCGACGGAGAGAGCATTGCGCCCGCGCCGCAAGAGGCGCAGGCAGGGACCAGGTGAGGGACGAAAGCGAAGAAATGGATCGGTTGGCAGGCAAAATCGCGGTGATCACTGGCATCGGCCCGGGAATCGGCAGCGCAATTTCGCGCACCTTCGCGCGTGAAGGCGCCGATCTGGTTCTCGTCAGCCTTGCTAATTCCGCTCTTGACGAGACGATCGCGGCCGTCCGGTCGCTTGGCCGGCGCGCCATTGCGGTGCACGGGGATGTCGGCCGCCGCGCGACCTGGGAAGAGGCCGCCGCGGCAGCCGCGGCTGAGTTCAACCGCGTGGACATTGTCGTCAACAGCGCGGCGACGGGACGGTTCGCCCATATTCTCGAGGTCACCGAAGAGCAATGGGACGAAACGATGCGGACGAATCTCAAATCCGTATATTTCAGTTGTCATACTTTCATCCCTGGTATGATCTCCGCTGGCGGAGGCGCTTTCGTAAATATTTCGTCGGTAAACGGCAGCATCGCAAATCCGAGCTTGGTCGACTACGCAACGAGCAAATCAGGGCTCAACGGGCTGACCCGCAACATCGCGCTTGACTACGGCCCCAAAGGCATCCGCGCGAATTCGATCGCGGCAGGCGCAATTTTCACGCTGGCCGCCGGCGCAGCCCTGGACGAGGACGAAGCGAAGTCGATACGTGACAACTACCTCGTAGGACGTTGGGGGGCGCCGCAAGATGTGGCGAACGCCGCATTGTACCTTGCTTCGGATGAAGCCTCGTTCGTGACGGGGACAATCCTCACCGTGGATGGCGGCCTTACGATCCAAACGCCCGAGGCCGCCATGCGCAAATCGTTTCGCGCGCGTTGGCGCGCCAACCGAGCGAGCATTCAAGATGAATGACCGCCGCGCCGCCCCGTCCGTTCTCTTGAGGCTTATGCGCCTAAGAAGCGGCGTTGCGATGCGATCGACTCCAGAGGCGCCCAGGTGAAACTCGGCTACAACACCTGGTCGATGCCGACCCTCTCCTTCCGTGAGGCGGTGACGCATTGCGCGAGGCTTGGCTTCGACTCGGTCGAGGTGACGGTCAGCGACGGGTGGCGGACGGATGTCCTGAACCTTGCTCCAGGTACGGCCGCCGAATGGCGGCAGACTGTCAGCGACGCGGGCATCGTCATTACAAGCCTGACGGCGAACGCGCCGGTTATCGTCGACGGGGCGATGTGGAGCGCCGGGCGCGAGCGCTTGACAAAGAGCCTCGATCTCGCGGCCGAATTGCAGGCGCCGGGGCAGCGGATGCCGATCAGCCTGAGCGCGTCGCGTCCAAGCGCCGGCCCTGGAAGTTTAGCGCCGGCTAAATCGGAGGAAAGCTGGGAACGGGACCGCGGAATTGTCGTCGATAGGTTCGGCGAACTGGCTTCGATCGCCAACCGCCTCGGCGCCCGGGTGGCCCTCGAGCCGCATGTCTGGACCGTCGTTTGCAATAGCGAACGCGCCTTGCAGGTCCTCGATCAGGTCGGCAACGACGCGCTTGGACTCAATCTCGATATCAGCCATTTCGCCGTGCAGGGCCTTGCGATCCCCGAGGTTGTGCGAGCGCTCGCGCGGCGGGCGATCGCCTGCGAAGTGAAAGACCAACGCGGTATCGAGCCCAATTTCGAATTCCTCATCCCGGGCGAGGGCGATTTCGACTATGTCGCGTTCCTCCGAGAAATGGCTGCGGCTGGCTACACGGGAAGCGTTTCGGTCGAAATCAGCGTCCTCAGGCAACGCATCCCGGGCTACGACCCTTACGAAGCGGCCAGGCAATCCTACGCGACTCTCTCCAAGGCGTTCGAGTTGGCGGGCGTTGTACGGCTGGAGTCAAAGACGTCAAGACGGACAGAACGATGACAAAGAGAGTGCGTTTCGGATTGGTCGGCTGCGGCGGAATTGGCAATACCCACGCCGACGCGCTCAAACTGCTCGCCGAAGCGGAACTGGCGGCGGTCTGCGACGTCGACCTCGCCCGCGCCCGCAAAACGGGAGAAAAGCACTCTGTCAAGCATGTGTTCAGGACCGCAGAAGAAATGCTCGACACCGTGGAGTTGGACGCCATCGCCGTTGCGAGCGATCACAAGCGGCATTTCGCTCCGGCCATGGCGGCGATCGAGCGCGGCGTCAATGTCATCGTCGAAAAGCCGATCACCGTCTCGCTCGAAGAGGCGCATTCGTTGCTCGAAGCCGCCAAGGCCCATCGCGTCAAGTTGGGCGGCGTATTCCAGCGCCGGTTTTTTCCGGCGGCCCAACGAATGCACGCTGCGATCGCAAAAGGGCGCATCGGAAGGATCACGGTCGCCGAATGTGTCGCGCTTCTTGGGCGCGATCGCGACTATTTCGCGCGGGACGCCTGGCGCGGCACCTGGAAAGGCGAGGGGGGCGGCGCGTTGATGAATCAGGCGATACACATGATCGACATGCTCCTCTGGATGGTGGGCGCGCCGACCGAAGTTTACGGCCGCTGGGCCGCGCTCAAACATGGCGAGTATATCGACGTCGAAGATTCCGCTTGCGCGACGGTCGCCTTCGATAACGGCGCGCTGGCGTCGATCGTCGCCACGACGACCCTCGAGTCGATCGAGAAAGCCCCCGGTTTTCGGCTGGCGGTGCATGGAGCGGCCGGGCGCACGGTTGGGATTATCGAATCGCCAGAGCTTACCCAGGCGATTACCGACCAATGGCCTTTCGATCCCGAAAGCACGGTCAAGGAATGGGCGAGCGCCGAAGGAAACCGGCCAGGGTTTCCCGCCTTCCACTCCGACCAGTTGCGCGACTTCGCGGTCGCCATCCTGGAAAACCGCGAGCCGACAGTCACCGGCCTTGCCGCCTATCAGGCGCTGGAGGTCATCAAAGGCGTGTACCTCTCGCAGTCGCGGCGTCAGCCCGTTTCTTTGCCTATGTCGGCCGCCGATCGGGCGGAAGCCGATCGTATAACAAGCGAAACGCCGTCGCAAAAATAGCGGCGGTCGCGCGGTCGACGAGTTGTCTGGGCTCAGCCACAGCTTCGCAAATGCCAACTTTTCCTTTCTATATTGGCTCCTTCAGCGTTCCCTCGCCTTGGGCCGGCGCGCCCAATGCGCATGGGGTAGGCATTTGTCGCGCCGAACTTGAAATCGGCTCCGGCGAAATCATCTTCGGAGCGAAGGTGCGGCAGATCAATCCGTCGTTTCTTGTGCGAAATGGCGAGGCGGGCCTGCTTTGGACGGTCACGGAGCCCGAATACGGCGGAGAGGTCGTGTGCTATCGTGAGGGCGCGGGCGGCGCTCTCGCATTGGTCGGTCAATTGTCGAGCGGCGCCGACGCGCCCTGCCATCTCGCCATCGACTGGCGCCGCCGGCTCGGCTTTGTCGCACATTACCACGGCGGCAGAGTGGCGACGCTCTCTCTTGCCGATGACGGCGGCCCGCGGCAAAGCCTTGCGCTGACGGCGCCGCCGGCGATGGCGCGCGGCGAGGACCGCAGCGGCGCACGGGCGCACCCGCACGCCTCCCTGCCGCTGGCAGACGGCGAGTTTCTGGTGACGGACACGGGCAGGGACCTCGTTCTGCTCTATAAGCTATCAGGCGAACCGTCGACTAGCGGCGTCGAACTTCTGGATGCGCTTCCTCTTCCCGAAGGTTCGGGGCCGCGACATATGGCGCATCGTACCGGCGCCGGCGTCGTTTTTGTGAGCAACCAAAATTCGGGCGGCGTTTCGATCATCGCAAGAATTATGACCGGCAACGGGCCTCGGCTGGAATTCCGCGGCGTCGCGCCCGCCCCTGGTCTCGGCCGCGCGCGGCCCGTCCCTTCCGAGATCGCCGTTCATCCGATATCGGACTGCGTTTATTTGGCGAACCGGATGGACAATTCGCTGTCCGTCTTCAGCATCGAATCGGAGAGCGGCGAGCTTGCCGCGCGCGGATGTATCGACGTCATGGGTCGAAACCCGAGGCATTTCGGTATCTCCCCGGATGGCCGGTTTTTGATCGCCGCCAATCAGGACTCGGATGACCTCGCGATCTTCCGGATTGGCGAGGGTGGCCGCGACGTAGCGTGGACGGGAAGGCGGTTCGACGTCGCAAGCCCGAGCGCGATTTGCTTTTGAAGAAGAGTGTCGATCGCCGCTAGGCGTATCGGATTCGCAATTTGAATCGCAGAGGCTCTCTGGAAACAACCGCCAAGGCCACGGGCCGCCATTATTTGGAACAGTGACCGGAACGCGCCGACCGAAAGGTCTGTCAAGGGCGCGCTTTGCGCGCCGCCGAAGGCGGCT
>DASZFX010000454.1:0-4222 GCA_035939375.1 Roseiarcus sp. | reverse complement strand
CCGATCGCCTTTCGCTATCCGCGCGGGGAAGGCGTCGGCGTCGAATTGCCGGAGCGCGGTGAGATTTTGCCGATCGGCAAGGGCCGGATCCTGCGCGAGGGGTCGCGCATCGCCATCCTTTCGCTGGGAACGCGCCTTGGCGAAGCGATGAAGGCGGCCGAGGATCTGGCGGCCCGGGGCCTCTCGACGACGGTCGCCGATGCGCGCTTCGCCAAGCCGCTCGATCGCAATCTCATCTTCAAGCTCGCGGCCGATCACGAATTGCTGATCACGATCGAGGAAGGCGCTGTCGGCGGCTTCGGCGCGCATGTGCTGACGCTGCTGGCGCGTGAGGGCGTTCTCGACCGCGACCTGAAGATCAGGACGATGACCTTGCCGGACGCCTTTCAGGACCAGGACAAGCCGGAAAAGCTCTATGCCGAGGCCGGTCTCGATGCGAAGGGCATTGTCGAGACGGCGCTCGACGCCCTCGGCGCCGGCAATGAGAATGAGAGGGCCAAGAGCCGTTTCGCGTGAGCGAGGGGCGCCCGCAACCGCCCGAGCCGCCCGTCGACGAAGGCCATCGCAACCTCGTCAACCTGATCGCTGCGATTTTCGTGCTGGTCTTGGCGATCCTGGCGATCTGGGTTTTCAAGAGCTTGGACGAGCATCGCAAGCTCGACAATTGCCTCGCCTCTGGGCGCCGCGATTGCCTCCCGCTCAGCGATTGACGGGCCTCGCCGCGAGCGCCGCCGTTGATTTGACTTGTCCGACCGCCCGCCCTTATAAGTCGCGCGCCGCGGGCTCCGCGGCCGGAATTTCCCCGGCTTGCCGAAACGCCGCTAGGCGGCTTCTCGACGAGGACCGGGGTTGCTGTTTTGAGCGACGCCCGAAGCTCACGGCTTTTGGAGATTTGAAACGTGAAGCGGACCTATCAACCGAGCAAGCTTGTCCGTAAGCGTCGGCACGGCTTTCGGGCGCGCATGGAGACGGTCGGCGGACGCAAGGTTATTGCTGCGCGCCGCGCGCGCGGTCGCAAGCGTCTTTCGGCCTGACTCTGGGCCCGCGCGGCGTTTCGTTCCTTACTCCTTCGCGCCGCGATGGGTTCCGCAATGGGTTCGATGAGCGAGCCTGACGCCTCAGGTTGCGTGAAGGCGAGCGCCGGAGCCAGGGCGGCGCCTTTTGGCCGTCTGAAGCGACGAGCCGAATTTCAGCGCGTCTCACGCGGTTGCCGCTGGCAAGGCGAGGCTTTTGTGCTGCAGGCGGCGCCGCGCAGGGAATCCTCGACTTCGGGACCGCGGGTCGGTTTCACGGCAACGCGCAAGACCGGCGGCGCGGTCGAGCGAAATCGCCTGCGTCGGCGTCTCAAGGAGGCGCTGCGTCTCGCCGAAAAGCTTGATGCCAAGCCCGATCATGACTACGTGCTCATCGCGCGGCGCGGGGCGCTCTCCCGGCCGTTCGAGTTGTTGCGCGCCGACTTGAACCGCGCTTTCGCCGCTATCCATCAGAAGGCCTCGCCGGCCCTCAGCGACAGAGACCGATCCCGATGAACAGCGAGGACAACAGAAACCTCATTCTTGCGATCGCTTTGTCGATCCTGGTGCTGATCGGCTGGAACTATTTTTACGGCGCGCCGCTCCTCCAGAAGGAGCGCCAGACGCAGACGACCCCCGCCGGTCCCGCTTCCCCCGCGTCCCCGACGACGCCGGCGGGCGCAGCGGCGCCGCTCGGCGGCCCGTCCGCTGCGGCCGCGCCGCAAACGCGGCCCGAGGCCTTGGCGGCGAGCAAGCGCGTCGTCATCGACACGCCAAGCCTTGGCGGCTCGATCAATCTCAGCGGCGGGCTCATCGACGATCTCATCCTCAAGGCCTACCGCGAGACCATCGATCCCAACAGCCCGAACATCGCGCTGTTTTCGCCGCAAGGCTCGCGCGAGCCTTATTGGACCGAGACCGGCTTTGTCGGCGACATCGGCGCGAGCGCCAAGGCGCCGACCCGCGAGACGGTCTGGCAGGCCGATTCCGACAAGCTGACCCAGGCAAAACCGGTGACGTTGACCTATGACAACGGCGCCGGCCTCGTCTTTCGTCGCGTGATCGCGGTCGACGACAAATACATGTTCACGATCAAGGACTCGGTCGAGAACAAGGGCGGCGAGCCGGTCACGCTGCATCCTTACGCGCTGATCTTGAGGCGCGGCGCGCCCAAGGTTTCGGGCTATTCGGTGTTGCATGAGGGTTTCGTCGGCGTGATCGGCGACGGTTCGGTGCAGGAGATCACCTATTCCGGCATCGAGAAGGAGACCCAGCGCACCCGCGAATTGAAAGGCGACGGCGGCTGGCTCGGCTTTACCGACAAATATTGGGGCTCTGCGATCATCCCCGACCAGACGACGGCGATCGACGCGCGCTTTTCGGCAAGCGGCGCCGCCCAGCCGATCGACTATCAGACCGACTATTTGTTGGATGCGCGCGTCGTCGCGCCCGGCGCTTCGAGCGAGGTTACGTCGCATGTATTCGCCGGCGCCAAGGAAGTGGCGACGATCGACAATTACGAGCGCCAGTTCGGCATCAAGAAGTTCGACCTGATGATCGACTGGGGCTGGTTCTACTTCATCACCAAGCCGCTCTTCCGCCTCATCGACTTCATCTACAAGATCGTCGGCAATTTCGGCGTGGCGATCATCATCGTCACCATTCTGGTCAAAGCCGCCTTCTTCCCGCTGGCCAATCGTTCATACATGTCGATGGCCAAGATGAAGGCGATCCAACCCGAGATCGCCGCCCTCAAGGAACGTTTCCCGGACGATCGCGCCAAGCAGCAACAGGCGCAAATGGAGTTGTTCAAGCGCGAGGGCGTCAATCCGGTCGCCGGCTGCCTGCCGATGGTGATCCAGATCCCGGTGTTCTTCGCGCTTTACAAGGTGATTTTCATCACCATCGAAATGCGCCAGGCGCCCTTCTTCGGATGGATCAAGGACCTTTCCGCGCCTGACCCGACCAATGTCTTCACCCTCTTCGGCCTTCTTCCTTTCGATCCGACGGTCCTTCCGGTTTTCGGCCATTTCCTCGCGCTCGGCATCTGGCCGCTGATCATGGGGGTCTCGATGTTCGTCCAGATGAAGATGAACCCGGAGCCGGCCGACCCCGTTCAAAAGACGATGTTCGCCTGGATGCCGGTGATCTTCACCTTCATGCTCGGCTCCTTCCCTTCGGGCCTCGTCATCTATTGGACGTGCAACAACACGCTCTCCGTGCTCCAGCAATATGTCATCATGCGCCGCGCCGGAGTGAAGGTGGAATTGTGGGGCAATCTCACCAAGGTCTTCGCTCGCGCCCGACCGACGTGAGCGTCGGAGATTCGCTTGGATTTCGCTGAAGCCGGGCGCAAGCTCTTCGCCGGCCCCTGTGATTTTATCTTCGCCGCGGCGCGCCCCGACGCGCTGGCGCCGATCGGGCCGCCGGAAATCGCCTTCGCCGGCCGTTCCAATGTCGGCAAATCCTCGCTTGTCAACGCCCTCACCGGCCGACAGACGCTGGCCCGGATCTCTCACACGCCCGGCCGTACCCAGGAGCTGATCTTCTTCGATCTTGCCGGCAAGCTGCGGCTGGTCGACATGCCCGGCTATGGCTATGCGGCGGTGGCCAAGGACAAAGCCGCCTCCTGGACCGCGCTCGCGCGCGATTATCTGCGCGGCCGCGCCTCGCTGATGCGGGTTTTCCTGCTTATCGACGGGCGCCATGGCCTGAAAGACAGCGACGGCGAGATGATGAAGACGCTCGACGCGGCGGCGGTCTCCTATGTCGTTGTGTTGACCAAGCGCGATGAGGTCAAAGCCGCCGAGCAGGCGGCGCGACTGGCCAGTGTCGAAGCGGCGCTGAAGGCTCGCCAGGCCGCCTTTCCAGAGGTCTTCTTCACCTCGGCCCGCGATGGCGACGGGATACCCGAATTGCGCGCTCACATCGCCAGAATGCTCGCTGAGAGGGCCGGCGGCCAGCGAGGCTGAGCCGCCAAGGCGTCGCGCCGTGGCCTCACCAAACCTTCAAAAATTACTTTACGGGTTATTGGCGGCGCGCTAATAACCTATCAAAGCGTTTTGGGAGGTTAGATTGACGCCTCGCGCGGCAGGCCTGCTCCTCGCCATAGGACCCTTAGCTCTCGCGGTCTTGGCGGCGTCTGCGCCGCCGGCGGCGGCCCAACTCGCCGGTCAGGACATCCACATCGGCGTCGGCGGCCCGCTGAC
>DASZFX010000453.1:0-8444 GCA_035939375.1 Roseiarcus sp. | reverse complement strand
CTTGGCTGTGCCGAGCGCAAGAACTCCGGCGATCTCCTCTTCGCTCAGCACGCTCGCGCCGCGCGAAACTTGCCAGCCGACCATTTCGATCGGCAGCCCCGAGCGAAAGACCATCCGCGCCGCCTCGGGATCGACCCAGATATTATATTCCGCCGCCGGCGTGACATTGCCTTCGCAACAGGGCGCGCCGCCCATGACGACGCAACGCCCGATCGTGCCGACGATGGAAGGATCGCGCGCGACGGCGAGCGCGATATTGGTGAGCGGGCCGAGCGTCACCAAAGTGAGGCCCGGCTCTTCACGGCAAAGGCGGATGAACGCCTCGACGGCGTGTTCGCTCTCGGGCCTCTGTTTCGGCGCAGGATAGTTGCGGTCGCTGAGACCGTCGCGGCCATGGAACCAATGCGCATCCTCATGCGCGCGGGTGAGCGGCGAGGCGGCGCCCTTGAAGACGGGGACATCCGCCCCGCAGACCTCGGCGGTGTAAAGCGCGTTGCGCGTCGCCTGTTCGAGCCCCACATTGCCCGCGACCGTGGTCAGGCCGCAGACGCGGACGTCCTTCGCCGACAAGGCCATGATGATCGCCACCGCATCGTCGGAGGCCGTGTCGGTGTCGATGAGAAAGTTGCGCATGTCGGCTCCTGGGCAAATCCCGCCGGCCATTGTGGCTGAGAACGCTGCGGCGCCGGAAGAGGCGCGTGCGCGGGGATCGGGGCTGTTGTTGAGAAATTCGGTTGATTAGAATTTAGGCAGTCGGGCGGGCGCGATCCTGCGCCGATGATTGCTCCATTATCAGCGACTTACCGGTTATTGGCGTCGGTTCGCTCGCCTCACGAATTCTGGCAATCAGAAATTAGTACGCGCCCGCCTCGCTTGCGGCGCACTGTGATCGGACTACATGCCCCAGCTTGAAGCTTCGGACGCGCCATCCGGACGCCCAAGAGCAGCAATATCGATCCCAGGCCCGATAACGAGTCTCACAAATAACGATCCTACCCAATGACGATGCTCAGCGTTCATCACGTGACGACCTATAATTACGCGCGTCCCGTCGCGCTCGGCGATCATCGCATGATGCTGCGGCCGCGCGACAGTTTCGATCAGCGCCTGATCAGCGCTTCGCTGACGATCGAGCCTGAGCCCTCGCGCCTGCACTGGATCCATGACGCCAACGACAATTGCGTCACGCTTGCCTCTTTCGACGGCGAGACGATGCGGCTCAGAATCGAGAGCGCGATCACGCTCGATCATACGCCGCATGGCGGCCCGGATTTCGCGCTCGAGGAGCGGGCGCGCAGCTTCCCCTTCGCCTATGGTTTCGAAGAAATACCGGACATCGCCCGGGCGATGGAGCGGCAATATCCCGATCCCGACGGTGAACTCGACCGCTGGGTGCGCAAATTCCTCCAGCACGGCCGGTCGACCGAAACTGGCCAACTATTGATGACGCTCACGACGGCGATCCGGGAGAGCCTTTCCTATGAGCGCCGCGAACAACATGGCGTTCAAAGTCCGCTCCACACTTTGTCGCGGGGGCGCGGCTCATGCCGCGACTTCGCCGTGCTGATGATGGAATCGGTGCGCGCCCTGGGTCTCGCCGCCCGTTTCGTCTCCGGCTACCTCTACGTGCCCGACCGCGATCGCGGCGAGCGGTTCCATGGCGGCGGCTCGACGCATGCCTGGTGTCAGGTCTACCTGCCCGGCGCCGGTTGGGTCGAATTCGATCCGACTAACGGCATAGTCGGCAGCCGCGATCTCATCCGCGTCGCGGTGGCGCGCGATCCGCGCCAGGCCGTGCCGTTGAGCGGCTCCTTTTACGGCAATCTCGACGACGAGGCCGGCATGACCGTGACGGTCAATGTGCGTCGCTCGCCGGGCGAGGAACTGGCCCGCGTGACCGCGCGTTAGGCAAGAGCAGTGTCGTCGGCGCGCCTTCTTCGGAGCCCTTTATATGCGAGGACCATTCGACATGCTGATCAGAGCCGGCTTCGACATTGCCTTCGAGTGTCCCGCGCCGACCTCGATGCTGTTGCAGCTCAACGTTCATCCTACCCGCGTCGATGACCTGCGCTCGCCCGATACGATCGCCACCGAGCCCAATCTGGCGACCGGCGCCTATCTCGATCATTACGGCAACCGCGTCACGCGGATCGATGTGCCGGCCGGAATCGTCGCCTTCCGCAACGATTTCGTGATCCAGGATTCCGGCGAGCCGGACGAGACGCCGCCCGATGCGCCGCTCTGGCCGGTGTCGAAACTTCCGAACGACGTCCTCTTGTTCCTGATCTCGAGCCGTTATTGCGACAGCGACAATCTCATCAATTTCGCCTGGTCGCGGTTCGGCGGCATCGAAGGCGGTCGCAGCATCGTCCAAGCGATCTGCGATTTCGTTCACTCGCATATCCGCTTCAGCTACCTCGACGCCAGCGCGACGCGCACGGCGAGCGACTCGGTGCGCGAAGGAATCGGCGTGTGTCGCGACTTCGCCCATCTCGCCATCGCGCTCTGCCGGTGCATGAACGTCCCGGCGCGCTATTGCACCGGCTATCTCGGCGACATCGGCGTGCCGCCCGACCCGGCGCCGATGGACTTTTCCGCCTGGTTTGAAGTCTTTCTCGACGGACGATGGTTCACTTTCGACGCGCGCCACAACATTCCGCGGATCGGCCGCATCGTCATGGCGCGGGGGCGCGACGCCGCCGACGTCGCCATTTCCACCGCCTTCGGGACCGCCAAGCTCGTCCGGTTCCAGGTGACGACGGAGGAGGAGGAGGCCGCTTAAGCGGCCTCGTGTCGCGTTCTTTGCGCCCGCGGTCTTCGCCGGGGTGGACAAGCGCCTCAACTCATTGCGATCATCGAAATCGCGTCCGGCAAGACGACGACGCTGAATGTGCTCTCCGGCCCCCTATGCGCCGACCGCCGGCTTCCGCCGAACCTTCCAGAACATCCGGCTCTTCCGTTCGATGAGCCTCGCCGCTATAAGACCGGCGCGCGGTTCGAGGCGTCGGTCCTCGCCGCTGACTTTTAAGAGGAACCCTATGACCGGCTCGGCCGTTTCGAGCGCCGGGCTCGACGCTCGCCGCCGTCGTATTTTGTTTCGCGCCTGGCGTCGAGGAATGCGCGAGATGGATCTGGTCATGGGGAATTTCGCCGATTTGGAAATCGCCGCGATGAGCGAAGCGGATCTGGACGAATTCGAAAGGCTGCTGGAGACGCCGGACCCTGAGGCGCTCGCCTGGATCACTGGTGAAGCGCCGACGCCGCCCGAGCGCGATACGCCGCTCTTCGCCCGTCTTCGCGCCGCCCCGAGCGTTGCATTGCTCAAACAGACCCGACGAACGTGAACAAAGCCTCAACCGCCGCCGAGAGCCCTGCTCAGATCGCGGCGCACCGTCTCGGCCGCGTGGGCGCGATCACTTTGGCCGCCGCGCCCGAAGGCTACGACGCCTTCCTCGTCGCCGAACTCGCGCTCGCTTTCGCCAAGGACGGCGAGGGCAGGGCCGCCGCCCTGGTTTTCGTCGCGCGCGACAGTCAGCGCGCGCAAAGCTTCATCGAGACGCTGGCCTTCGCCGCGCCTGAGATCGAAGCGCTTTATCTGCCGGCCTGGGATTGCCAGCCCTACGATCGCGTCTCGCCCAATGCCGCGGTCAGCGCGCAACGCATGACCGCTTTTGCGCGGCTGGCGCGAACCCGCGGCGCGATTGAGCGGCCGCGCGCTCTGGTGACGACGGTCAACGCCTTGACGCAGCGCGCCCCGCCGCTTCCCTTTATCGCCGCCGCCTCCTTCTCCGCCGCGCCGGGCAACAGCGTCGATATGGGCGCGCTGGGGCTCTGGCTCGAGAACAACGGTTTTTCGCGCGCCAGCAGCGTTCGCGACGTCGGCGACTATGCGACGCGCGGCGGCATTCTCGATCTCTACGCCCCGGGCGCGCTGGCGCCGGTGCGGCTCGATTTCTTCGGCGACACGTTGGAATCGATCCGCGCCTTTGATCCAGAAACGCAGCGCTCGACCGGCCAGTTGCGCGCGCTCGATCTGGTGGCGATGAGCGAAGCCCAACTCACCACGGCATCGATCCGCCGCTTCCGCCAGGCCTATGTCGCGACCTTTGGCGGCCAGACCCATGGCGACGCCCTTTATGAGGCGGTGAGCGAGGGGCGCCGCCACGCCGGATTCGAGCATTGGCTGCCGCTCTTCTATGAGAAGATGGACAGCATCTTCGCTTTTTGCGCCGAGGCGCCGATCATCCTCGACGCGCGGGCCGAGGAAGCGGCCGACGCGCGCTTCAAACAGATCGCCGATTATTACGAGGCGCGCCGCGCGGCCTATGAAGAAGACGCGGTCAAGGCCAACTACCGACCGTTGCGGCCGGACCGCTTGTACCTGACGCCGGACGAATGGCGCGCCAATCTCGATAAGGCGTCACTGGCGCGGTTGACGCCTTTCGCCGCGCCGCCCGCCGAGGCGATCATCGATTGCAAGGCGCGGGCGGGACGCAATTTCGCGCCAGAGCGGGCGCAAGAGGGCGTCAATGTCTTCGACGCCGCGGTCGGGCATATCCGGGCGCTGCGCGATCTCGGCAAGCGCGTCATCGTCGCCGGTTGGACTGACGGCTCGCGCGAGCGGTTGTCCCATGTGCTCGCCGAACACGGGTTGAAATCCGCGGAACTGGTCTCCTCCCTCGCTCAGGCCAAAGCGGCCCGGGCGGGCGCCTTGCCGCTCGCGGTCATCGCGCTGGAACAGGGCTTCGAGACGGGCGATCTCGCCGTCATCGGCGAGCAGGACATTCTCGGCGACCGCCTGGTGCGACCGCGCAAGGCCAAACGCCGCGCGCAGGACATGCTCGCCGAAGTCGCTTCGCTCGCCGCGGGCGATCTCGTCGTCCATATCGACCACGGCATCGGCCGTTTCGTCGGCCTGCAGACGATCGAGGCGGCCGGCGCGCCGCATGATTGTCTCGAATTGCACTATGCCGGCGGCGACCGGCTGTACCTGCCGGTCGAGAATCTCGAGCTCCTTTCCCGCTATGGTTCGGAAGGGGCCGATGTCGTCCTCGACAGGCTCGGCGCCTCCGGTTGGCAGACGCGTAAGGCCCGGCTCAAGAAGCGCGTTCGCGAAATGGCGGCCGAGCTGATCCGCATCGCCGCGGCGCGCCAGATGCGCGAAGCTCCGCGCCTTGCCCCGCCGGACGGGCTCTTCGACGAATTCTGCGCGCGCTTCCCCTATGATGAGACGCTGGACCAGGCCAATGCGATCGAGGCGACGCTCGATGATCTTGCCGCCGGCCGGCCGATGGACCGCCTGATCTGCGGCGACGTCGGCTTCGGTAAGACCGAGGTCGCGCTCCGCGCCGCTTTCGCTACGGCGCTCAACGGCAAGCAGACGGCGATCGTCGTGCCGACGACATTGCTGGCGCGCCAGCACACCCAGAATTTCATCGCCCGTTTCGCGGGACTGCCGGTCAAGATCGGCCAGCTCTCGCGCATGGTCGGCGCGGCCGAGCAACGCGACGTCAAGAAGGGCCTCGTCGAAGGCTCGATCGATATTGCGATCGGCACGCATGCCGTGCTCGGCAAGAGTGTCAAGTTCAAGGATCTCGGTCTCGTCGTCATCGACGAGGAGCAGCATTTCGGGGTCGGTCACAAGGAGCGCTTGAAGGAGCTGCGGGCCGAGGTCCATGTGCTGACCCTGTCGGCGACGCCGATACCGCGCACCTTGCAACTCGCGATGACGGGGGTGCGCGAGCTTTCGATCATCGCGACGCCGCCGGTCGACCGGCTCGCGGTGCGCACGTTCGTCTCGCCCTTCGACGCGCTGATCGTACGCGAGGCGTTGCTGCGCGAGCGCTACCGCGGCGGCCAGAGTTTCTACGTTTGTCCGCGCATCGAGGATCTCGAAGAGGCGGCGAGTTTCCTGCGCCAAAACGTGCCGGAGGCGAAATTCGTCGTCGCGCACGGCCAGATGGCGGCGAGCCAACTCGAAGACAAGGTCGGCGCCTTCTATGACGGCAAATACGACATTCTGCTTTCGACGTCGATCGTCGAATCCGGCCTCGACATCCCGACCGCCAATACGCTGATCGTCCACCGCGCCGATATGTTCGGCCTCGCCCAGCTCTATCAATTGCGAGGCCGCGTCGGCCGCTCGAAGACCCGCGCCTACGCCATCTTCACCGTGCCGCCCAATCGGCCGATCACGCCGCAGGCCGAGAAGCGGCTGGAGGTCTTGCAGTCGCTCGATACGCTCGGCGCCGGCTTCCAACTGGCCAGCCACGACCTCGATATCCGCGGCGCCGGCAATCTTCTCGGCGAGGAGCAGTCCGGCCATATTAAGGAGGTCGGCTACGAACTCTATCAACAGATGGTGCAGGAGGCGGTCGAGCGGTTGAAGGCCGGCGTCGAGGAGCCGGCGCAAGATCTGTGGTCCCCTTCGATTTCGCTCGGGAGCCCGGTGACGATTCCTGAGGACTATATTCCGGACTTGCCGACGCGTCTCAATCTCTACCGCCGCCTTTCGGCCCTGGAGAGCGACGAGGACATCGCCGCCATGGGCGCTGAGATCGTCGACCGCTTCGGTCCGACGCCCCCGGAAGTCGGTCTCTTGCTGAAACTGGTGACGATCAAGGCGCTTTGCCGGCGCGCCAATGTCGAGAAGATCGAGGCCGGCCCGAAGGGCGCGACGCTCGCTTTCCGCGACAATTCCTTCGCCAATCCGACGGCATTGGTGCGCTATGTCGAGGCGGAAGGCTCGCTCGCCAAAGTGCGCCCCGATATGCGCGTCGTTTTCATCCGAGATTTCGAAACGCTGGAGGCCCGGCTTGCCGGGTCGCTGAAGATCATGCGGGATTTAGCGAAGATTGCTGGGAGGAAGGGGTAGGGCGGCGCTCTACTCTTTCGTTTCGGGCGTCGTTCGACGAAGGGCCTCATAGATATCCTTCGCGACCAATTCCGAACTCCCGGTCGTAAGGTGGAACGCGTCCCAGGCGCTCGGTTCGTCGGCCATCATGGCCAAACACGCCCCATCGCTGTTGCAAAGCCTCTGGAATGCGGAGACATAAATCGTTCCTGAAATCTTAGCGGCGGCGCTGAGCTCCGATTCGAGTTGCGATGTCGTTGCGAGCGCCGAAGGCGCCAGATAAACGCGGTCCGGAAGCTTGCGAGCCAATTGATGGAAGTAGCTGCGCAAGATAATCCGAGGCAAGGGCTCCGGCCAGAGCGGTGGCGGCCCGACCACGACGATCGTCGGAACGCCAAGAGCTTTGAGGCGCGAAATCGTGCCTAGATACTGCCTGCCGTAGTCGACGTGATAATCCGGCCAGCTTGAGAGAATGACGGCCTCCGGCCGAGACTTCTCGATATATCGAAATACGAAATCGTTGATCGAGGCGCAATTCGGGCGATTTGCTTCCGGGACATACCCTTCGATGAAGGGCGGACAGGCCGACGAGGTCAGTTCGGCGATGTTCAGGGATCCATCGGCCAGCGCCTTCATGCCGGGATAGATCGCCGTCGCGGCGGAATCGCCCCACAGAACCGCGCGCCGCTTTGCGGAGGGGTTATCATCAAAACACTCGCCGGCAAACTCGGATGGCCCCTGTTCCGGCGCCAAGTGACACTTGCGTTCTCGGTACGGCGTCTGGTCGAACTTATATGTCAGGAGCGAGCGAACCGCCGGATCGTCCCAACGTCCGGGAAGGCCGTTGGAGGAAAAAACCGCCGCGGCGGCGAGGACGCACGCCATGGTCGAGATGAGTCCAATCGCCACACGGCGAGGCGCAAACCTAAATTTGCGGCGGATCGGTCGTTCGACAAGAACGTACGTCGCCCCGGCGGCGATAATCGCCACGCAGCACCCCGCCGCGTTTGTGATTGGGCCGGCATCGGGATAGACGACGCGGGCCAGCCAGAGAATTGGCCAGTGCCAGAGATAAAGCGGATAGCTGATCAGCCCAAGGCCGACCGCGGCCGGGGCGCTCAGAAATTTTCTTCCGATCCAGCTGTCGCGCCCGGTCCAGATCATCAGCACAGCGCCAAGCGTGGGCGCGAGCGCGCGCCAACCAGGATATGGCGCGTCTTCGCGAAACAGGAACGCGGCCGAAAGAATCAAGACAAGACCGGCGAGACTGCCAATTTCCTGAAATCCTCTTGTTTCCAGACGAGCGCGAGAGCCCGGCCTCCACGCCAGACCGGCTCCGAGCATCAATTCCCAGGCCCGTGCGAGCGGAAAATAGAATGAAAAAGAACCGTATCGCACGAAGGCGACGTTAAGCGCGAAAGAGGCGACGGCGATTGCGACGATCGCGGCGCCGATCCCGCCTCGCCGCCATCGCCAAAGGAGCATGAGCAATGGGGGCCAAAATATATAGAATTGTTCCTCGACGCCGAGCGACCACAGATGAAGAAGCGGAATGTCGCTGGCGCTCGGCGCGAAATACCCGCTCTGCTTC
>DASZFX010000452.1:0-5217 GCA_035939375.1 Roseiarcus sp. | reverse complement strand
TCCTCAAGAGAAGCCTTCGCTCACATCGTCGCGCCGACTTCCCATGGCACGAATTCGGCGTCGCCATAGCCGAGCGCCTCGGATTTCGATTTCTCGCCCGAGGCGACCGCCAGAATCCTATCGAAAATCTCCCGACCTTTTTCCTCGAGCGCGACGCCGTCGAGGATGTCGCCGCAATTGATGTCCATGTCGTCGACCATGCGCCGATAGGTGTCGCTGTTGGTCGCCAGCTTGATCGATGGCGTCGGCTTGCAGCCGTAGGCAGAGCCGCGCCCGGTCGTGAACGCGAGGATATTGGCGCCGCCAGCCACTTGACCGGTCGCCGAGACGGGATCGTAGCCGGGCGTGTCCATGAAGACGAAGCCCTTGGCGGTCACCGGCTCAGCATAGCGATAGACGTCGTTGAGGACCGTGCCGCCTCCCTTGGCCGCGGCGCCCAACGACTTTTCGAGGATCGTCGTCAAGCCGCCCGCCTTGTTGCCGGGCGATGGATTGTTGTTCATCTCGCCGTTGTTGCGCGCCGTATAATCCTCCCACCAATGGATGAGCTCGACGAGTTTTTCGCCGACCTCGCGGGTTGCCGCGCGACGCGTGAGAAGGTGCTCGGCGCCGTAGATTTCCGGCGTCTCCGAAAGGATCGCCGTCCCGCCGTGGCGTACCAACATATCCACGGCGACGCCGAGCGCCGGATTGGCGGTGATGCCCGAATAGCCGTCCGAACCGCCGCATTGCAACGCCAGCATCAATTCGGAGGCGGGAATCGTCTCGCGCCGCGCGCGATCGACGATCGGCAACATCGCGGCGATCCGCTGGACCCCCGCCTCGATCGTCTTCTTGGTGCCGCCCGTCGCCTGGATCGTCATGGTCTGGAAGAGATCGCCTTCGATGATCCCGTATTCTTCCTTCATGCGTCCGATCTGGAAGACTTCGCAGCCGAGCCCGACGAGGACGACGCCGGCGACATTGGGATTGCCGGCGTATCCCCATTGCGTGCGCTTGAAAATTTCGAAGCCCTCGCCTTTCGCCGCCATGCCGCAACCGGTGCCGTGGACGAGCGCGATCACGCCATCGACATTGGGATAATCCTCGAGCATGCCGGAGCGCTCGACCTCGCGCGCCATGAGCCGCGCCACCGTCGCCGAGCAATTCACGCTGGTGAGGACGGCGATGTAATTGCGGGTCCCCGCTTTGCCATTGGCGCGGCGAAAGCCTTGAAAGGCCGCGCGCTCCGCGACGGGCAAAAACGTCTCCGGCCGGGCGGCCTCGCAGAAGCGATAGTCGCGGGCGAAGTCATGCATTGCGACATTGTGTTCGTGCACCCACTCGCCGGGAGCGATCGGCTTGGAGGCGAAGCCGATGATCTGCCCAAATTTGAGGATCGGCGCGCCGGACTCGATTGGGCCTGAAGCCATTTTGTGGCCCTTCGGCACGCGGGCGACAGCGGTCGGGGCGTTGCTCGGTTGATCGCCGGCGCGGATTTCATCGACCGCGATCACGACATTGTCTTCGATGTTGAGGCGGAGGGCGCGTGGGCTGCTCATTGTCGTATTTCCGCGGCGAGGCGCTCTAAGAGGAGAACAGATTTGGGCGAGCCTTGGCGAAAGTCTCGAAGAGTTCGGTCGTCTCGACCAGATGATCGCGCATGGCTATTCGCGCGCCCTCGCCGTCGCCGCGGGCGATGGCCTTCAAGATGGCGCTATGCTCGGCGTGAGTCCTGGGCAGACGTCCCGGCGGGGTCATCAGCAGGCGGCGCACGCGCTCGAGATGCGAGCGCAACCCGTCGAGAATTTCGCCAGTGCGGCTGAGGCCCAATTGCGTCGTCAGCAGGCGATGGAAATCGACGTCGAGCGCGTAGAAGCCGGCAAGGTCGCGCGCCTCCACCGCCGCCTGCTGATAGCGTAGGTTCCGCTCCAAGTCCTCGACGCCTTCGCGCGGCAGCAAGGCCGCCGCCTGCGCGGCGATCTCCGATTCCAGGGCGCGGCGCACCATCATCAATTCGCGCACGTCCTCGACGGAAATTTTGGCGACGAACGAGCCGTGCTGGGGCTCGATCGCGACGAGCTTCTCATAAGCGAGCCGATTGATCGCCGAAGAGACGGGAAAGCGTGAAACGCCGAGCCGCTCGCAAAGCGCGAGCTTGTCGATTGCTTCACCCGGCTCCAACGCGCCGGAGAGAATCGCCTCTTTCAGATCATGATAGGCTTGGTCGGCCTTGGAGCCGCGCCGCGCCTCCGCCTCGCTCATCGCCATCGATCCCCGCGCGTCGCCGCCCTTAATGATCTTTATTTTCGAAGCTAGCATGTTAGACGCTAATCAGAGGAATCGCCAGCGTCAATCTCGATCCCTGCCAAAAGACGGGATTGTCGTAAAGGGCGCAAAAAAGACGTGGCGCGGCGCGACTTAACGCGCCGGATGACCCGGCGGGAGAAAGACTTGGGAGGAGACGACTTGGCAGGAGAAACGCCCCAACTTCACATCGGCGTGAGCGACACCGCGCCGAGCGATCTCTTTCGCGGCGCCCTGGCCGCGCGAATCTGGCGGCCCGACCAGGAAGGACCGGCGATCGCCGCAGTGCGGTCCGACGGCGTGATCGACGTCACCCGGCGCTTTCCGACGATGAGCGCCCTTTGCGAAGCGGACGAACCGGCGGCGGCGCTCGGCGCCGCCGCGGGCGAGGCGATTGCCCCCTTCGAGGCGATTTTGGCCAATACCGCGGAGGGCGGCCGCGATCCGCAAAAGCCCTGGCTGCTGGCGCCGATCGATCTTCAAGCGATCAAGGCGGCGGGCGTCACTTTCGCGACTTCGATGTTGGAGCGCGTCATCGAAGAGCGCGCGCGCGGCGACATGAACGCCGCCGCGGCGTTGCGCGCCGAGCTTGTGAGCCTGATCGGCGAGGATCTCTCGAAATTGAAGCCCGGCTCGCCCCCCGCCATGCGCCTCAAAGAGGCGCTCATCGCCAAAGGCGCGTGGTCGCAATATCTCGAGGTCGGCATCGGACCAGACGCCGAGATCTTCACCAAAAGCCAGCCGATGTCGGCCATCGGGCATGGCGCCGACGCCGGCTTTCACCATGCTTCGCAATGGAACAATCCCGAGCCGGAGGTCGTGCTTATCGTCAATTCGCGCGGGCGAGCGGTCGCGGCGAGCCTCGGCAACGACGTCAATCTCCGCGACGTCGAAGGGCGCTCGGCGCTGCTGCTTGGCAAGGCCAAGGACAACAATGCGAGCTGCGCCGTCGGCCCGCTGCTGCGCTTTTTCGACGAGAGCTTCTCGATGGACGACGTGCGCCGCATGGAGGTGCGCCTGACCGTCGAGGGCCCCGAAGGGTTCAAACTCGCCGGCGGCTCTTCGCTCGCCAAGATCAGCCGCGATCCCGAAGATCTCGTCGCTGAGATGATCGGTCCGAACCATCAATATCCGGACGGCGCCGCGCTCTTCCTCGGCACCATGTTCGCGCCGATCGTCGATCGCGACGCGCCGGGCAAAGGGTTCACCCATAAGCCGGGCGATATCGTGACGGTCTCGGCCGACAAGCTTGGGCGCCTGACCAATGTTATGCGCCATTCGCATGAATGCTCGCCCTGGACCTTCGGCGCCGGCGCGCTGATGCGCAATCTCGCCAGGCGGGGGTTGCTTTGAGGCCGGGGCGCGCACATGGTCCCCGGCCGGCGGGCCGATGAAGAATTCGGGAGCGCAGCATGAACGACGTCAGCATGAATTTCATCGCGGGCGAATGGGTCGCGGGCGACGGCGTTTCGCGCGACATCAATCCGTCGAACACCAAGGACCTGGTCGGCGAATACGCCCGGGCGAGCGCCGCGCAGGTCGAAACCGCGGTCGCGGCCGCCAGAGCGGCTTTCCCAGCCTGGTCGCGCTCGACGCCGCAGGAGCGGCACGACATTTTGCTCCGCGCCTCCAGCGAAATCCTCGCCCGCCGCGAAGAGCTCGGCCGGCTGCTGTCGCGCGAAGAGGGCAAGACCCTCGCCGAAGGGATCGGCGAAGCGACGCGAGCGGGACAGATTTTCGATTTCTTCGCCGGCGAGGCCTTGCGCATTCCCGGCGAGAAGCTGGCGAGCGTCAGGCCCAATGTCGATGTCGAGCTGACCCGCGAGGCGGTCGGCGTCGTCGGGATCATCTCGCCCTGGAATTTCCCTATCGCCATTCCCGCCTGGAAGATTGCGCCCGCGCTCGCCTATGGCGATTGTGTGTTGTTCAAGCCGGCCGATCTGGTGCCCGGCACGGCCCATGCGCTTTCCGAGATCGTCGTCAGGGCCGGCGCCCCCAAGGGTGTTTTCAACCTGGTGATGGGGCGCGGCTTGATCGTCGGCGAAGCGATGCTGCATCATAGGCATATCGACGCAATCACCTTCACCGGCTCGGTGGCGACCGGGCGCAAGGTGGCGGCGGCTTGCGCCGAGCATATGCGCAAGTTCCAGCTCGAAATGGGCGGCAAGAATCCTCTCGTCGTTCTCGACGACGCCGATCTCAAGATCGCGGTCGAATGCGCAGTCAACGGCGCGTTTTTCTCCACCGGGCAACGTTGCACCGCTTCTTCGCGGCTGATCGTCACCAAGGGGATCTATTCGCGCTTCGCCGCGGCTCTGATCGAACGCATGAAGGACCTCGTCGTCGATGACGCGCTCCGGACGGGCACGCATATCGGACCCGTGGTGGACCAGGCCCAGCTCGACCAGGACCTTTCGTACCTCAAGATCGGCGTCGACGAGGGCGCCAAGCTTGCGGCGGGCGGCGAGCGTGTCGAGCGCGCCGCGCCCGGTTTCTATCTGACGCCGGCTTTGTTCACCGACGTCGACAATTCGATGCGCATCGCGCAAGAGGAAATCTTCGGGCCGGTCGCCGCGATGATCCCGGCGCAGGACTACGACGAGGCCTTGGCGCTCGCCAACGACACGCAATTCGGCCTCAGCGCGGGCGTCTGCACGACAAGCCTGAAATACGCGACCCACTTCAAGCGCAACGCCGAGGCCGGCATGGTGATGGTCAATTTGCCGACCGCCGGCGTCGATTACCACGTGCCCTTCGGCGGGCGCAAAGGCTCGAGTCTCGGCTCGCGCGAGCAGGGCCGCTACGCGGTCGAGTTCTACACGACCGTCAAGACCGCCTATACTTTGGCTTGAACCGAGGATGCCGGGACGCCTGGCGGCGAGGTGAAAAGACAAGTCAGGCCTGATGGGGCCAGGGGAGGGGCCGGGCATG
>DASZFX010000451.1:0-25707 GCA_035939375.1 Roseiarcus sp. | reverse complement strand
CAGGCTGCGACCGAGTGCTGGGCTCGCGGTAGCGTTCGCCGTCTGCGCGCATTATGTAGGGCCTATGACCCAAAACCATCGTCCCGTCGGCCCCGGCGACCGTGTTTTCCTCGTCGACGGCTCGTCTTTCGTCTTCAGGGCCTATTTTCAGTCGATCCGACAGGATCAAAAATACAATTATCGCACCGACCGATTGCCGGTCGGCGCCGTCAGGTTGTTTGCGACCAAGCTCTTTCAATTCATCCGCGAGGGCGCGGCGGGGATCAAGCCAACCCATCTCGCGATCATCTTCGACAAATCGGAAAATTCGTTTCGCCGTGAAATCTACCCGCCCTACAAGTCGCATCGCCCCGATCCGCCCGAGGACCTCGTGCCGCAATTTCCGCTGATGCGGGCGGCTGTGCGCGCCTTCGGCCTGAGGCCGGTCGAGCAGGACCGCTATGAAGCCGATGACCTCATCGCGACCTATGCGCGTCACGCAAGCCGACGCGGCGCCGAGACGCTGATCGTCTCCGCCGACAAGGATTTGATGCAGCTCATCGGGCCGGGCGTCACGATGTACGATCCGGCTTCCGGAGATCGCGAAGAGCGGCGCATCGGCCTCAAGGAAGTGACTGAATATTTCGGCGGCGGCCCCGACAAGGTCGTCGACATCCAAGCGCTCGCCGGCGATTCGACCGACAATGTGCCGGGCGCCCCTGGCATCGGCGTGAAAACCGCGGCGCAGCTCATCGCTGAATATGGCGACCTGGAGACGCTGCTCGGACGAGCCGGCGAGATCAAGCAGCCGAAGCGCCGCGAGACCCTGACCAATGCCGAGAACGTGAAACTCATCCGCATCTCCAAGCAGCTGGTCACGCTCGTCGACGACGTTGAAGTGGAGGAGCAGCTCGACGACCTCGCGCTTCGCCCGCCCGACGCCAAGACGCTGATCGCCTTCGCCAAGGCGATGGAGTTCACCACGCTGACCCGCCGCGCCGCCGAAATTTATGGCGTTGAAGCCGGCGAGATCGAGCCCGACCCCGCTTTCGTCGGCCAAGCCGCCTGGCGCGGCCGCAATGGCGAAGCAAAAGAGGCGCCCGTCGACTGGCCCTCGCCGCCGCCCGTCAAGGGCGAGCTTGAGCCGCCCGATGCCGCCGCCAAGGCGGCGTTGACGCCTGCGCCCGCGTCCGATCAGGCGACGTCGCCGCAAGGGCTCGCCGCCCAGCGGATCGCCGAGGCGCGCGAAGCCAAGATCGACCGCTCGAACTATGTGACGGTGACGACGCTCGATGAACTGAGGGGCTGGGTGGCCGAAGCGTTCGAAGCCGGCGTCGTCGCGATTGACACCGAGACGAATTCGCTCGATCCGATGCAGGCCGAATTGATCGGCTTCTCGCTCTGCGTTGCGCCCGGAAAAGCCTGCTATGCACCGCTCGCACATCGCACGGCCGGCGGCGGCGATCTCTTCGGCGGCGGCGAGCTCTTGCCAGGTCAAATCAAGGAGAGCGACGCGCTCGCCTTGCTCAAGCCTCTGCTTCAGTCGCCCGACGTCCTCAAGATCGGCCACAACGCGAAATTCGACTGGGTGGTCTTCGCTGAACGCGGGATCGAGGCGAAGCCGATCGACGATACGATGCTGATCTCTTACGCGCTCGACGCCGCCGCGACGACCGACGGGCACGGGCTGGATTGGCTCTCCGAGCGCTGGCTCGGCCATACGACGATCCCCTTCGCCGAGGTCGCCGGCTCGGGGAAAAATTTTATCGGCTTCGCCCGCGTCGCCATCGATAAGGCGACGCAATACGCCGCCGAGGACGTCGATGTCGCCTTGCGCCTGTGGCGCACGCTGAAAAGTCGTCTGCCCGCCGAGAACGTGACGAAGGTTTACGAAACGCTCGAACGACCGCTGGTCGTCCCTTTGGCGCGGATGGAGCGGCGCGGCGTCTCTATCGACCGGAACATCCTATCCTCGCTGTCGAGCGAATTCGCCCAAGGCATGGCGCGGCTCGAAACGGAGATCCATCGGCTTGCCGGCGAGCCCTTCAATCTCGGTTCGACGAAGCAGCTCGGCGACATTCTTTTCGGCAAGATGGGCCTGCCCGGCGCCAAGAAGACGGCGACCGGCGCCTGGTCGACTTCGGCGAGCGTACTCGACGATCTCGCCGCCGAGGGCCATGAATTGCCGGCCCGCATCCTCGACTGGCGCCAGATCGCCAAGCTCAAGTCGACCTACACCGACGCGCTGCCGGGCTACGTCAACCCTCGGACGCACCGCGTGCACACAAGTTACGCGCTGGCGGCGACGACGACCGGCCGGCTCTCCTCCTCCGAGCCGAATTTGCAAAATATCCCGGTGCGCAACGAAGCGGGCCGCAAGATCCGCCGCGCCTTCATCGCGGGCAAAGGCCATGCGTTGATTTCGGCCGATTATAGCCAGATCGAACTCAGGCTTCTCGCCCATGTCGCCGACATCAAGCAATTGAAACAGGCCTTTGCCGACGGGATCGACATTCATGCGATGACGGCTTCCGAAATGTTCGGCGTTCCGGTCAAGGATATGCCGGGGGAGGTGAGGCGACGCGCCAAGGCGATCAACTTCGGCATCATCTATGGCATTTCCGCCTTCGGCCTCGCCAACCAGCTCAGCATTCCGCGCGAAGAGGCAGGCGCCTATATCCGCAAGTATTTCGAGCGCTTCCCCGGCATCCGCGCCTATATGGATTCGGCGAAGAAACAAGCGCGGGCCGACGGTTATGTGACCACCATCTTCGGTCGCAAATGCCATTTCCCGCGTATCAACGCTTCGAACCCGTCCGAGCGCGCCTTTAACGAGCGAGCAGCGATCAACGCGCCACTGCAGGGCTCGGCGGCCGACATCATCCGCCGCGCGATGATCCGCATGGACGACGCGCTCGCCAAAGCGAAGCTCAACGCGATGATGCTGCTGCAGGTCCATGACGAACTCGTGTTCGAGACGCCGCTGGCCGAAGTCGAGGCGACGAGGAAGCTCGTCGCCAAAGTCATGGAGGAGGCGCCGCTGCCGGCGGTGCAACTGTCCGTGCCGCTGAAAGTCGAGGCCCGCGCCGCCGCCAATTGGGATGAGGCGCATTGACGGCGCTCGCCGACGAGGCCGCAGCGAAGCCGCGCCTTCGCCGGATTGTCGTGCGTTCGCTGCCGGGCAACCGCGCGCGCGGCCTTTTGAGAGCCGGGCCGTTTTGCATCCGTTGCGCGCTCGGCCCGACCGGGATCGTTCGTCGCAAACGCGAGGGCGACGGCGGAACGCCGGCCGGCATTTTCGCTTTGCGATGGGCCTACTACCGGCCCGACCGCAAGCGCCCGCCGGCCGGCGGCCTCGCCATGCGCGCGATGCGCAGGGATCAGGGCTGGTGCGAAGACCCATCGAACCCCTGCTACAATCGTCCGGTCGGCGTTGCGACGGCGACCGGCGTCGACCATATGTGGCGCGCGGACCATCTCTATGATTTGACGATCGTGCTTGATTACAATTTCACGCGACGCAAGAAGGACGCGGGCAGCGCCATCTTCTTCCATCACGCGCGCCCGGGCCTCACGCCGACCGCCGGCTGCGTCGCCATCGGCGCCGCCGACATGCGCAAACTGCTGCCGCGACTGTCGGGCAAAGCGCGGATGGCGATCGGGTAGTACATTTTTTCGTCATTGCAAGCGCGGCGAAGCAATCCATGAAGCGTCGGCGGTTCTCTGGATTATTTCGCTTCGCTCGCGATGACGGTACGGCGGATCGGCGCAAATTGCCTTAAGCTCTTGTCCCGAAAATCGCGCTGCCCACTCGCACGTATGTCGCGCCGAGTTGGATCGCCAGTTCGAAATCGGCGCTCATCCCCATCGAGAGCTCGCCGATACCGTTGCGCTTGGCGATCTGCCCGAGCAACGCGAAATGGGGCGAGGCTTGTTCGTTCAACGGTGGAATGCACATCAGCCCGTCGATGGCGAGGCCGTATTTGTAGCGCGCCAAGGCGATGAATGCGTCAGCCTCGTGCAGCTCGACCCCGGCCTTCTGCGACTCCGAGCCGGTGTTCACCTGAACGAAGAGGCGAGGCGTCCTGCCGGTCTTGGCCATGGCGTCGGCCAGGGCGGCGGCGAGCTTTTCGCGATCGAGCGTCTCGATCGCATCGAACGTCTCGACCGCTTCCCGCGCTTTGTTGCTTTGCAACGGCCCGATGAGATGAAGCTCGATTCTTTTGCCGAGAGCAGCTGCGCGCCCACGCAAGGTCAGCCATTTCGGCCGCGCCTCCTGGACGCGATTCTCGCCGAAGAGGAGCTGTCCGCCTTCGGCGATCGTCGGCCAAACTTCGTCGGCCGAAAACGTCTTGGCGACCGCGATGAGGCGCACTGACGAAGGATCGCGGCCGCAGTCGCGTGCGCGGCGCTCGATCTTTGCTCGCAAGGCGGCGAGCCGCTCGTTCACGCCGACCGCAGCTTGATCGATCAGAGGCATGAATGTCGCCAAGCGCAGATCCTGCGCCATTGCTCGCTCATCAGAGTCTCCGTGGCGCGGGCTTGCGCCGATGCGTCCGAGAATGGAATCATCGCCTAACCCGGTCCACGCCTCCTTCGGTTCGACGGGAGCGGCCTTGAAAAGAAAGCCTTCGCATGTCGAAATCGGAATCATTCGTCAAGCGCGTCGAGGACGTCAAGCCCGAAGCATGGAGCGACGCGCGCGGGCGGCTCTCGTTTCACACACTGGTCAGCGCCGATGTAACGCCGAGCAACGGCCTGGTGGCGGGCGTTTGCACTATCGAGCCGGGCGGCGAACTGGCCGCCCATTCGCATGCGCAGGCGGAAATATACTTCGCGCTCGAAGGCTCGGCCGTCGTGACGATCGACGGCGTCGAGCGCAAAGTATCGGCCGACGCGACGGTTTTCATTCCTGGCGATGCGCTTCATTCGATCCGAAATCCTTTCGATAAGGCCTTCAAGATTTTTTACGTCTTCCCCGCCGACCGGTTCGACCAAATCCACTATGATTTTCGCTGAAGGGTTTGGATTGAGCGCGCTGTTTTAGATCACGGCGCGGCGATCAGCACGGCCGCGACGCGCCGGTCTTCACCAAGGAGCACATTATAGACCCGCGCTGCGGGCCCGGTCGCCATCGTCTCGACGCGCAGACCGGCCTTCTTCAAGGCGTCGCAGAGCGTTGCGCCAAGCGGGACATGCTTTTCACCCGCGCCGACGACGAGAATTTCGATCGAGCGGGGATTTGCGCTTATTTCATCGAACAAGGGTCCGAGCGTTTCAGCATCGACTTCGGCGAGGCTCAGCGGCGCGATGGCGCGCACGCCCTGGGGCGTTGCGAGGATCGAACCGCGATGCGACATGCCGGCGAAGCGAAAGCCGCCTGCGCCATAGGCCTCGATCGCGTGCCGCCCCGGAACGTAACCCGCGCCGGCCGCGCTCAAGCCCTAAGCCTTCGCCCTGGCCGCGCCGCTCTCTTCCGCAGCGCCCGCCTTGTCGAAGACGTCGTGTCTGACGCCGAGATAGATCAGCATCGGCGAACAGATGAAAATCGACGAATAAGTCGCAACGAAAATGCCCCAGATCATCGCCGCGGAGAAGGAGCGGATAACCTCGCCGCCGAGGAAGAACAAGGCGAGCAGAGCGAGAAACACGGTCGTCGCCGTCATGATCGTGCGCGGCAATACGGCGTTGACCGACATGTCGACGATTTCCGCCGTCGAGAGGCGCTTATATTTGCGCATCACCTCGCGGATGCGATCGAGCACGACGACCGTCTCGTTGAGCGAATAGCCGACGATGGTCAGGATCGCCGCGATCGAGGCCGAGTTGAATTCGAGCTGCGTCACGCAGAAGAAGCCGACGGTGAGCAAAAGATCGTGCATCGTGCCGATGATGGCGCCGACCGCGAATTGCCATTCGAAGCGGAACCATAGGTACGTCAGCACGGCGATAATCGAAACGACGATGCCGAGCGTGCCCTTTTGCACCAGTTCGCCGGAAACGCGCGGACCGACTTCGTCGACGCTGCGGAACTCGTAGTCGGCGCCGAAGGCGCGGCGCATCAGGCCGACGGCGCTCTGCTGGCCGGCCTCGCCGCCCGGCTGCACCCCGACCCTGACCACCGCGTCCGTATCGGCGCCGATGCGTTGCACCTCAACCTGGCCGAGGCCGAGCGATTCGCCGATCTTGCGCAGTTGCGCGATGTCGGCCTGCCCGTTCTTGGCGCGCAGTTGCACCTGCGTGCCGCCCGAAAAATCGATGCCGAAATTCATGCCGATGAAGAAAAACACCAGCACCGAGACGATCGACAGCGTCGCCGAGAGCGGGTAGCTCACGCGCCGAAAGCGCATGAAGCCGAATTTCGTGTTCTCCGGCGCGAGGCGAAGGAGTTTCATTGCGCAAATCCTTTGGCGCTCATATCGGCAGCCTCGCCGGGCGCTGATAGCGGTACCAGAGCGCGATCATCATGCGGGTCATGGTCACGGCGGTGACGACGGAGGTCAAAATGCCGAGGCCGAGCGAAACGGCGAAGCCGCGTACCGGCCCCGAGCCGAAGAGATAGAGAATGACCGCGGCGACGAACATCGTCACGTTGGAATCGACGATCGTCGCGAAGGCGCGTCGGAAGCCAGCGTCGAGCGCGGAGATGACGGAGCGGCCAAGATGCGATTCCTCTCGGATGCGTTCATAGATCAGAACGTTGGAATCGACCGCCATGCCGATGGTGAAGACGACGCCCGCGATGCCGGGCAAGGTCAGCGTCGCGCCGAGCAGCGCCATCGAGGCGAAGATGAAGAGAATATGCACGGCGAGCGCCAGATCGGCGAAGACGCCGAATATCCCGTAGGTCGCCAGCATATAGACGACGACAAGCAGGCCGCCGACCAGGGCCGCGCGTTTGCCGGCGTCGATCGAATCCTGGCCGAGGCCCGGCCCGACCGTACGCTCCTCGACGATGGTGAGCTTTGCCGGCAGCGCGCCGGCGCGCAGCAGCACCGCCAGATTGTCGGCCTCTTCGACCGAGAAACTCCCGGTGATCTGGCCTGAGCCGCCGGTGATTGGCCCGAGGATGCGGGGAGCGGAAATGACCTTGCCGTCGAGCACGATGGCGAAAGGACGCCCGACATTCTCGCTTGTCACCTGGCCGAAGCGCTGACCGCCGCGCAGATTGAAACGGAAATTGACGTCAGGTTGGCCGCTCTGGTCGAAACTCGCCTGCGCGTCGATGAGGTCCTCGCCTTCGACCATCACCCGCTTTTGCACCGGGATCGTTCCCGGGCGCCCCTGCTGCGGCAAGTTCTCGACCTCATTGGGCGGATCGCCCGGATCGGAGACGAGGCGGAATTCGAGTTTGGCGGTGGTGCCGAGAATTTCCTTCAACCGCGTCGTATCTTGCAGGCCGGGCACCTCGACCAGCACGCGATCGGCGCCTTGCTGCTGGATGTTCGGCTCGGTCGTCCCCAGCGCGTCGACGCGCCGGCGCAGGACCTCGATCGACTGGGCGACGGCGCGACGGATTTTCTCGTTGATTGCCGCGTCGGTCAGCGTGATTTGGATCGCGCCATCGTCCGTCACATTGAAGTCAAGCGTATGGCCCGAGGCGCCGATGATCGCATTGCCGATCGGCTGATTGAGCGACTGAAGAAGCTGCAAAGCCTTTTGGCGCTCGGCAGCGTCTGCGATTCTGACCTGGACGCCGCGCGGCTGGGTGGCGATGCCGCCGGCGATGGAGATACGTCCGTCGCGCAGCTTGCCGCGGACGTCGTCGCGCAAACTGTCGACCTGGGTATGGGTCAACGAGGCGCTGTCGACTTCGAGCAGCACATGGGCGCCCCCTTGCAGATCGAGGCCGAGCACGATCGCGCGCGCCGGCAGGAAGGACGGCAAGGTCTTTTGCAGGCTCGTCACCGCGGCCGACGGCAGAAAGCTCGGCACGACGAGCAGAACCGCAGCGATGACCATCGCAATGATAGCGGCGACCCGCCAGGGGGCGAAACGAAGCATCGGACTAGTCTGTCTCCACGCGCATTCTCATCGGGATGGGCGACGCCCTTCAGGTCACGGTTTGCCGGCGGGGTCCTTGACCGGCTCGCCCCTGGCGCGCACTTCGCTAATGCCGGACCTGGCGATGCGCACGCGCACATTGGGCGCGATTTCGACTTCCACCTCGCCGTCGTCCGTCGCTTTGGTGATCTTGCCGATGAGGCCGCCAGCGGTCACGATCGTATCGCCCCGCCGCGCCCCCTTGATCATCTCGCGCTGCTCCCGCGCCCTGCGTTGCTGAGGCCGAAGGATCAGGAAATACATGATCGCGAAAATGGCGACGAAAGGCGCGAATTGAATGAGGATATCCTGCGGCCCGGACGCGGCGCCCGCGGCCTGGGCGAATGCTGGCGAAATGAACAAGGAATGGAACTCCGACCGGCCCGGCGGCTCGCACGGGCCTTTGCTTAGAGGCTTGGGCGGGCGGAATATAGCGGCGGTCGCCGCGAAAGCAATTGGCCCAGGAGCCGGGCGCGAGCCGGCCGGCCGGACGGCGGACGGGGCGACGGGCCCTGCGCCGAGGCCGCGAAGTCGTTTTGGCGATCCGGCCGCTGCGCGCGTTGCGGGCGCGGCCAGCCTTCACGAAGGTGGTGTTTTCTTGCGATAGTGCGATTTGCTCCAGAGAATCGCTTTCGATTCGAAAGCGAAACAGGGAGCGCATCGAAGAGGAGGCGGGGGCATGCGACGAAAGTTAGCGGCCGAGTTCATCGGCACATTCATGCTTGTCAGCTCGGTATGCGGCGCTGCGTTGTTCTCGGCGCCTTCCGCCGGCCTTATCGCAGTGGCGCTCTCAATCGGCGCGGCCGTTCTCGCCATGGCCTTTGCTGTCGGCCATATATCGGGCGGACATTTCAATCCAGCGGTGACCTGCGGTCTCGTTGCGGCCGGACGTTTCGGCGGCGGGGAGGCGATCCCTTACATCGTCGCGCAGGTGATCGGCGGCGTCGCCGCCGCAGTCGTCTTCTACATCATTCTGGCCGGCGCGCCGGCCGGGAAATGGAACGATTTCCTCGCAATTTCCAACACCTATGGCGGGGACGGCCATTTCTCGCTGTTGTCGGTGGCGCTGATCGAGATCGTGCTCACCGCCTTGTTTCTCATCGTCATTGTCGGGGTGACTTCGGCGAAGGCCCCGGCGGGCTTTGCGCCGATCGCGATCGGCCTGACGCTGACGTTCATCCATCTTGCCGCCATTCCGGTTTCGAACGCCTCGGTCAATCCCGCGCGCTCGACCGCCACGGCGATCTTCGGGGGCTCAGCGGCCCTCTCCTCGCTCTGGCTGTTCTGGGTGGCGCCGATCGTCGGCGGCGTAATCGGCGGTCTCATCGCGCGCTGGCTCCAAGAGGATTGAGACGCGGGACTGAAGCTCGGGACTGAGCCCGCGCCGGGGCGCGAACGGCGACCGACAGGCGCGCGGCAAAATTGTCGCGGGGGCGGGGCTGATGCTTTGCGCGAACGCAGCCCTTGCGCATCGGCGCAACGCGCGTCACAAGCCCGCCGATGTTGCATGTCAGCGATCTCACCTATCGGGTCGGCGCGCGCCTGCTGATCGATGCGGCCAGCGTCGCGTTGCCGACCGGCGCGCGCGTTGGCCTTGTCGGGCGCAACGGCGCCGGCAAGACGACGCTCTTTCGCCTGGTCGCCGGCGAGATCGCGCCCGAGAGCGGCGCCATAAGTCTGCCGAGACGCGCCCGGCTCGGCCGCGTCGAACAGGAGGCGCCCGCCGGCGATGAAAGCCTCATCGCCTTCGTGCTCGCGGCCGATCGCGAGCGCGCGAGCCTGCTCGCCGAGGCTGAGCACGCCAGAGACCCTGCCCGCATCGCCGAAATCCAGACCCGCCTCGTCGACATCGACGCTCATGCCGCGCCGGCGCGCGCGGCAAGCATTCTCGCCGGCCTCGGCTTCGACGAAGCGGCGCAGCAGCGCCAACTTTCCGAATTCTCCGGCGGCTGGCGCATGCGCGTCGCCCTTGCCGCGGTGCTCTTTTCCGCGCCCGACCTGTTGCTGCTCGACGAGCCGACCAATTATCTCGATCTTGAGGGCGCGCTGTGGCTCATCGACTACCTCTCCCGCTGCCCGGCGACGATCATCGTCATCAGCCATGACCGCGATCTGCTCGACGAGGTCGCCAACCACATCCTGCATCTCGAGCGCGGCAAGCTGACCCTGTGGAGCGGCGGCTACACACAGTTCGAGCGCCAGCGCCGCGAGCAGCAGCTTCTCCAAGAGAAGGCGGTGAAGAAGCAAGAGGAGAAGCGCGCCCATCTGCAAGCTTTCGTCGATCGCTTTCGAGCCAAGGCGAGCAAGGCCAAGCAGGCGCAGGCCCGCATCAAGATGCTCGCCAAACTCGCGCCGATCGCCCTGCTCAACGACGAAGGGGTCCTGCCTTTTCGCCTGCCCTCGCCCAAAAAGCCGCTGTCGCCGCCGATCATCGCCATGGAGAAAGCGAGCGTCGGCTATGGCGATCGCGTGGTGCTGTCGCGGCTCGATCTCACCCTCTCGAACGACGACCGCGTCGGCCTCCTCGGGCAGAACGGCAACGGCAAATCGACCTTCGCCAAATTGCTCGCCGGCCGCCTCTCGCCGATGTCCGGCGTCGTCAAGCGCGCCAACAAGCTCGACGTCGGCTTCTTCGCCCAGCACCAGATCGACGAACTCGACGCCGCCGCCACGCCCTACAGCCATATTGCGCTGCGCATGCGCGGCGCGCCTGAGGCGAGGATCAGGGGTCGCGCGGCGCAGATGGGCTTTTCCGGGGCGAGGGCGGAGACCCCTGTCAGCCTCATCTCGGGGGGCGAAAAGGCGCGGCTGCTGATGGGCCTGGCGACATTCGACGGGCCGCAACTGATCATTCTCGATGAGCCGACCAACCATCTCGACATCGACAGCCGCGCCGAACTGATCGAGGCGATCAACGATTACGAAGGCGCCTGCATCCTCGTCTCGCATGATCGGCGGCTGCTCGATGCCTGCGTCGATCGCCTTTGGCTGGTCGCCGGCGGCGCCGTCAAACCTTTCGAAGGCGACCTCGACGATTACCGGCGGTTCGTCCTCGCAAAGACCGCGCCGGACGCCGGCGAGAAACCGAGCGCCGAGCCGGGCGGGCGGGCCGACGAGCGCCGAGAGGCCGCCAAGACCCGCCGCGACCTTGCTCCCTTGCGCAAGGACATCGCCGTCGCGGAGGAAAAAATACGCCGCTTCGCCGATCTCATTGCAAGGGTCGATAAAGCGCTCGCCAAGCCTGAGGCCTTCGCCGAGGACGCGGCGAAGGCGCTGGAGCTTTCGCGCCGACGCGGCGAACTCGAAAAGGCGCTGATGGCGGCGGAGGAGCTATGGCTGACGCTATCGGGCGAAGCGGAGGCGGACTAGCGACCAGCGGCGCATACGCGCGCTGACGAACCCATGGGCCGGAACTTTGGCGACCTCCGGCTGTTGGGGCGATGGGCCGTGGTCATGGGGTTTGTCGCTTAAAATTCTCTCGGCACGGGCCTGCGTTCCAAGATACCGCCGCCAAAGGGAGATCGGGGCATGTCTCTCAACCTAAACCGTTTGGTTGTCGATTCCGATTGGGGCGCCGCGGAGCGTCTCAAGGCAGGCAAGGCGCTCAATGCGGCCGACGCCGTGGGCGCCAAGCAAATGGCCAGGCGGCTTGCCGGGCGCCTCATCGCAGGCGCCCGCTCATGACCGGCGCCTTCGACGCCATCATCATCGGCGCGGGCCAGGCCGGCCCTTCACTCGCCGGTCGGCTTACAGCGGCCGGCATGAAAGTGGCCCTCGTCGAACGCAAGCTCGTGGGCGGAACATGCGTAAATACCGGCTGCATGCCGACGAAGACCATGGTCGCCAGCGCCTATGCCGCGCGTCTGGCGCGCCGCGGCGGCGAATATGGCGTGAGTATCGGCGGCGACGTGACGGTCGACATGAAGCGTGTGCATGAACGCGCGGCAAAGGTCTCGTCGGATGCTCGCGAGGGTCTCGAAGCCTGGTTGCAAGGTCTGGACGGATGTACCTTCATCCGCGGCCATGCGCGTTTCCTTGGGCCGCGCGAGATCGCCATCGACCAAAATCGGCTCACCGCGCCACGCATCTTCGTCAATGTCGGCGGCCGGGCGCATATCCCCGCGATGCCTGGGATCGATCGGGTCCCTATCCTTACCAACACCGATATGGTGGCGCTGGAACGCCTGCCGCGACGCCTGGTCGTGGTGGGCGGCAGCTATGTTGGGCTGGAATTCGCGCAGATGTTTCGTCGCTTCGGCGCCGAGGTCACGGTTGTCGAAAAAGGGCCGCGCCTCGTCTCGCGCGAGGACGAGGACGTCTCCCAGTCCGTCAAAGAAATTTTGGAGGCGGAGGGGATCGCCTGCCGGCTTGACGCGGAATGCATTCGCTTCGAGCCGCGCGGCGCCGACGTGCTGGTCGGCGTCGATTGCGATCGCGGTTCTCGCGAGGAGGTGGGATCGCATGTGCTGCTCGCCGTCGGGCGTCGGGCGAACACCGACGACCTTGGGCTGGAGAAGGCAGGCGTCGAGACCGACAAACGCGGTTTCATCATGGTCGATGACGGTCTCGCCACGAATGTCGAGGGCGTCTGGGCGCTGGGTGAATGCAACGGGCGCGGCGCGTTCACTCATACCGCTTACAATGATTTTGAAATTGTCGCGGCCAACCTGCTCGACGGCGAAAACCGGCGCGTCCGCGACCGTGTCTTGGGCTACGCCCTATACATCGACCCGCCGCTTGGCCGGGTCGGGATGAGCGAAAGCGAGGCCCGCAAGTCCGGCCGCCCGATCATGGTCGGCAAGCGCCCCATGTCGCGCGTCGGCCGGGCGATCGAAAAGGGCGAAACCATGGGTTTCATGAAGATCGTGGCCGATGCCGGAACCGCTGAGATCCTCGGCGCGGCCATCCTCGGCCCTGGCGGCGACGAAGCTGTCCACGGAATTCTCGATGCGATGAACTTCGGCGTCCCCTATCCCAAGTTGCGATGGGCGGTTCCGATTCACCCGACAATATCGGAGCTTATCCCTACCGTGCTGGGAGAGATGAAACGGGTGGCGTGACGGCGAGACTTAGGGAAACGCGCGACGAAGTTCAGGCAAAACTGATCGGCCGAAATCCACCTGCTCATCTCAAAAGCGCACATGCGTGCGCAAATTGTCGACGTTGCGCCCGCCCGGCTCATGCTCCGGTCGGTCTGCGCCAAGACCGCCTCCGGTCGCCCTGGGACTCCGGCGCTGGCCGCCCAGCGGCAAGTGACGCCCGGCCGCCTCCCTGGGATGAGCGAGCCTAAAATCGAAGGATACCCGCAAGATAAGCCACTCGGGGACCTTGCTCGCAAGGCTCTGAAAACCCATTCACGCCGCCATCCCGTAATCAACAGCCAATCGAATCAGCGTCGGATCGACGGCGCGGCGGCAGGTAGTTCCCTTCTTTTTCGCGACAACTCGTCCTTTCAAGGAGCAAATCATGTCGACCTCTGACATCCTGCGGCGAGGGGCTTCTCGTCTCGGAGGCGGCCTCGCCGCCATTCTCATCGCTGGCGCCGTTCTGTGGCCGCAGGTCGGCTCGGCGCATTCGGGCAATCCCTTCGCGGAATTTTCGGGAAGCTGGAAAGGCGCCGGGCAAGTCGTCGGCGTGAACGGCAATGCCGAGAAAATCCGATGCCGTGCGGACTATTCAGCCTCGGAGAACGGGGAGTCGCTGACGCAGTCGCTGGTCTGCGCAAGCGACAGCTATCGCATCGACGTCAAAAGCTTCGTCATCGCCGGAGCTGACGGCGTCGAAGGACATTGGGAAGAGGCGACCCGCAAAGTGACCGGGCATCTCACCGGCAAGGTGGTGGACGGCTCGTTCGATGGAAGCATTTCCGGCACGGGCTTCACCGCTGAAATGTCCCTGAAGACCGCCGGCCGCAAGCAGACGCTGAGCATCAGGCCGCAAGGCGGAGACATCGCCAAAGTAGAGATCGTCCTCGCCCGCGATAGCTGACCGCCGACACGCGGTCTCGTTTTCTCGCCGCCGGTCACGCCGGCGGCGCGCGCCAGCGAAGCGCGTGAGGCGCCTGTCGAAGGGAGCGGAATATCTCGTCCGAGACCTCCGCTTGCGCCCCCTGTTTCCTCAAAACAAAAGTCGGTGCTAGTCTGGCCGCGAGGCGCGGCCAGGGTCCGGCCGACAGTTGGGTCGTCCGCTGTCGTGACGGGCTGGGCGGCGCTTCGTTTGAGAAGAGGGCCCGACGGGAGGACCTCATGCTTATGGATTGGGGACGGTTCGGGCTTTTCGCGGCCGCCGGCGCGCTAGGCGTCGGCCTGGCCGGATGCGACTCCGTCTCCCTCTTTTCCTCGGCGCCGCCGGCGCCAGCGGTTTCGCCTTACGCAGGGGCCGGCGTCTCCGCCGATCAGTTCGTCGGCGGCTGGGGCCTCGCCTCCTATCATCGCGACGCCGATCGCGCGCGCACCGAGAAGGAGGCCAAGGCGCAATGCAACCGACCCTATGTCATCGCCAAAGGCCCGAACGGCGGCCTGATGATGCATCTTCCCGACCAGTCCGCGCCCGACGAATTGGCTTTGAAGGGCGCCGAAGGGCATAACTACATCGGACCGCCGAACGATAAACCGGGCGGCGCGAACGATCGCGAGGTCGTTCAGGTCTCGGCCGATTCCTTCACCATCCATTGGGTCGATCCGGACACGGCGCAGCGCTACGGCACGATGGTCTATGAGCGGTGCAGGGGGAAGGCGGGCTAGGCCATCCTTCGCTGCGAGAGCGAGGCAATCTCGAGAGACGGTCACGGTTTCGCTCCTCGCAAATTGACCCCGTGGAGCATCTCGCAGGCGGGCGAGACAAGAGTTTGACGGATGGATAAACCAGCCGGAGCAATCGCGTAGCTTATCGAAAGGTCCCTTAGGTATGATCCGTTCGTTCTCTCTCGCGGCGTTCAGCGCTTTCGCCTTCGCAATCGTATTGGCGGCTTCAGGCTCGCTGGCGCAGACGGTCATCCCGGCGCCGGCCGAGGTCGACATGAATGTCGACGATCAGCCCGGCGTCCAGCCGACGCCGGAACAGGAGCAGCTCAGCGGGCCTTTCGAGAAACAGACCGTGTTCTACCGCACGAGCGAGCCGCCCGGCACCGTAATCATCGTCACCTCCGAGCGCTTTCTCTATCTCATCGAGGGCAAGAACCGGGCGGTCCGCTACGGGATCGGCGTCGGCCGCGAAGGGTTCCAATGGTCCGGCTTGCAGAAGATCAGCCGCAAGCAGGAATGGCCGGACTGGCGCCCGCCGCCGGAAATGATCCAACGCCAACCGTACCTGCCGCGCTTCATGGCCGGCGGCCCCGGCAACCCTCTGGGCGCCCGCGCCTTGTACCTTGGTCAGACCGTCTATCGCATCCATGGCACCAATCAGCCCGACACGATCGGCCATGCCGTATCCTCCGGCTGCTTCCGCCTGGTCAACAACGACGTCATCGACCTGTTTGACCGCGTTCCGATCGGAACCCGCGTCATCATCAAGCAGGCGGCGAGCCTCTAATCTTAAGGAGCATCGGCCATGCGATCGAGCCCTCGCGTCTTCGCGCCTGCGCTTTTTGCCGTCGCCGCCGGCGCCACTTCAGCGCTCGCCGGCACTTTGGATGAGGTACGCCAACGCGACGCGGTGATCTGCGGCGTCAGCCAGGGCGTGCCCGGCTTCTCGATCGCCGACGCCTCCGGCGCCTGGTCCGGCTTCGACGTCGATTTCTGCCGCGCTGTGGCGGCGGCGACATTGGGCGATGCGAGCAAGGTCCGTTTCGTTCCGCTGGCGGCGGACGAGCGCTTCGAGGCGTTGAAGGCGAAAAAGATCGATCTTTTGTCGCGCAACTCGACCTGGACGATGGGGCGCGAGACCGAGCTCGGCCTGGTCTTCGCCGGCGTCAACTACTACGACGGCCAGGGCTTCCTTGTGCCGAAAGCCAAGCACGTCGAGAGCGCTTTCGAACTCGACGGCAGCAAGGTCTGCGTACAATCCGGCACCACCAGCGAACTCAATGTCGCCGATTTCTTTCAAGCCAATCACATGAAGATGGACCTCGTCGTCACGCCGACCATCGATGCTCTGCAGCAGGCGTACCAATCCGGGCGCTGCGACGTGATGACCAATGACGTCTCTGGGCTCTATGCGATCCGCACCAAACTGCCGAAGCCCGACGATCACGTCATCCTCGCCGACGTCATCTCCAAGGAGCCGCTCGGCCCGGCCGTGCGTCAAGACGACATGACCTGGTTCAACATCGTCAAATGGGTCAATTTCGCGTTGGTGGACGCCGAAGATCTCGGCATTGGCGTCAAGACGGTCGATGACGCGCTGAAATCGCAGAAGCCGGACGTCAAGCGGTTCGTCGGCGCCGAGGGCGAATTCGGCAGGCAATTGGGCCTCCCGCCGAACTGGGCTGTGGCGGCGGTGAAGGCCTCCGGCAATTACGGCGAAATGTTCGAGCGCAATCTCGGCGCAAAGTCGCAACTCGGCATCCCGCGCGGCCTCAACGAATTGTGGAGCAACGGCGGCGTGCAGTACGCTCCGCCGATCCGTTAGCGATTCGCGCGAGGCGCCTTTTTAAACGAACGCGAGCGCCTCGCGGCCCTTACGCGGTCTTCGACGGGCGCGGCGCTCAGGCCCTCTTCCAAAGCTCGGCGATCAGGCGCCTGCCGCCGGCGAGCGGAAAGCTTCGAAGATAGGCGGGGGCGAGAAGCGGATGACGCATCACGAAGGCCGCGTCATTCTCGACGAGGGCGCGGATCGCCATCAGCGGAATCGGCGAGCGCAGGGGGCGAAAGGCCGCGCTCCATAGGCAAGGCGCCTCGGCGCTCTGGTGGAAGACGCCGACCATGCGAGCCTTCGCGAAGGAGAGTTGACGCAGGCTTTTGCGCACGGCGGCCAGGCCCGCGATCCCTTCGGCGTCGGCGCAATGCGGGAAGGCGACGATGACCGAGCGGAAATTCGCCATGCCGCGCGGATAGGGAATCGCGTCGAACGCCGCAAAGGCGTCGAGCATCTGGCGGCGGATGGTGAGAAGGTCGCTCGCCCGCGCCTCACTGACGGCAATGCGGAAGACGTCGGCGCGGGCGGCCTTGGCGGCGAAAGGACAAACGTCGCCCAGCCGGTCGAATTCGGGATGCGCGTTCATAAGGTAAGCGCGCATCCATTGCGCGACGCCGATCAGCGCGGCGGCGCTGGGCGGGGCCAGAGCGCCGCCGAAGTCGCGGACCGCGACGCGGCTCAGCGGAAAGAATGTCGGGCCGTCGCCCGCCGGCCGCGGCGCATCGCTCATTGCCGCGGCCCGTCAAAGGACGCGTCGGCGCGAGCGACGGCCGCAAGGATGCGGCGGCGGCGATTCCCTTCGTCCGCTTGCAGAAGGCGGCCGGCTAAGCCGGCCGGATGAGGGCCGGCGCTACGGCGAGGGATGAGCGACGGCCCGGCCGTCGGGAAAGACCTTGGCCGCGGGAGCTCTCGATCAATGCAGCTCATGGGTACAGACCGCCAGGCCCGCGCAGCGTCGCGGAAAAATCACCGCGGGTCTTCGAACGCTCCTTCGCCCAAGGCGCGCGCGTGATCAGCGATGTCGTGCGGCCAAGCTTGCGTCAGATCGATAAATTTTTGCTTAGCTCCGGCAAAGAGCGCGCGCGTCGCCTCTTCGAAATGCGGGCGATCCCCGGCCATCGCGGAAATAAAACGATAGGCGGCCTCTTGCGCGAGCCGGCGGCGGTCGTGGCCGCGCCTGTCGCGCGAGGCCGCCTCGACGAGCTTGCGCAAGGCGACCGAAGCCCCGCCCGGCTGTTCAGCGAGCCAGGCCCAGTGACGAGGCAGGAGCGTAACCTCGCGGGCGACGACGCCGAGCTTCGGTCGGCCTGGCCCGCGTCGCGCCGCCTCCCCGGCGTCGGCTGCGGCAAGCGTCCGCGCCGCGCTTTGCGCGACTTCCGTCAAGCCCCCGCGAAAATCGACCTCGATCGGTCGCGCGGCGGCGTCGAAGATCAAGATTTCGCCGGTCTCGCCGCCATCGAGCGCCGTCTTGACCGCCAGAGCCACGTCGAGGAGCGGTCCTTGCGCGATCCGTCCTGCGGCTATGAAGGCGGTGAAAGGGGGTTTTGCGTCAGACATGGCGGCCACGGTTTGTGAGGCCGATGTTTTACCCGGATTAAATCTCGCCGTCAATAATACCCGGGCATAATTACGGCGTAGCCATGCCGGCCCTACCGCCCCTGCTCCCATTGGCCCGTATCGTCTTGACGCCAATAAGTCGGCGCGAACCCGGCCGCCTTGACTTCGGCCCATTGCGCCCTGGCGGCGGCGCGCGCTTCCGTGTCGGCGCCGTCGAACATGAGAATGAGCCGCATCGGGGCGCCGGCCGCGCGTAACGCCGGCAAGGCCAGCGCGCCGCCGACGAGCACGCGCCAGGCCGCGCCGTTCGGATTCTCGTCGCCGGTGGTCAGCACAATCGGCTGCGTCGCCGGTTCGATCTCACGGGCAAGGCCGTGCGGCAGAAAGCTATCGTCCGCATAGGTCCACAGGCGTTCGTCGAGCGCCTCGATCAAGGCGCTCGACGGCGCTTCGACGACGACTTTCGCGCCTTCGGCCAAAGCTTGTTCGAGAAGCGCCGGCAGAGCGTCTTCGAGCTTGCGCCTTTCGAGATGATAGAAGCGTATCTCGCTCATGATGGGTGGTCCGCCGCGTCGTTCAGCCGCCTCGTCAGCCCCCTGGGCCGACGACGATGAGGGCGCGATCCGTTTCCGTATAGATGAGGCCGAGGCCGACCGCGCCGGGCAGATGCTCTTCTGTCTTGCCTGAAATATAGGCGTCGCCGCGCTCCTTCGAGGCGGCGAGAAATTCGCGCGCGTCGTCGCTCATCTCGCGTAACTTGTTCGCCGCTTTCGCCTCGTCCCAGCCGAGCGCGGCGCGCAGCCCGGCGTTCTCGAAACGGTCGAAGCTGGAGAGCGCGCGAGCGGTCGCCGGCTCGGCGAGGCGCGCTTCGAAGCGCTCCAACTCGTCGCCCCTACAGGTCAAAGTCCCGTCGACTTCGCCATTGGTGGTCACGTCGAAAACATTCGCCGTGCTCTTGGCGCGCGTGACAACGAGGGAATGGGTGAAATCGACCTGGAGGTCCGAGGCGATCTTGCGCAAATTGGCGATGAAGGCGTCGCAGCCGGCCAGCGGCGACTTGGCGAACGCCTCTTCCGGCGCGCAAGCGAGCGCAGCGACGATCAGAGCGGCGCCGCTTTTGCCCCATCGCCTCATGGCCGCCTCGCCTCGCATCATTTCTCGTAGTGGTCGGCGACAAGCCGGTCGAGCAGTCTGACGCCCCAGCCTGACGCCCAGGAACGGTTGATCTCGCTCGCTGGCGAACTCATGCCGGTACCGGCGATGTCAAGATGGGCCCAAGGCAAGCCGTTGACGAAGCGTTGCAGGAATTGCGCCGCGGTGATCGATCCGGCGTTGCGCCCGCCGGTGTTCTTCACATCGGCGAATTTGGAATCGATCAGCTTGTCATAGGCGGCTTCGAGCGGCAGTCGCCAGACCTTTTCGCCGGTCGCCTTGCCGGCCGCGGCGAGGCGATCGGCCAATTCGTCATTGTTGGAGAAGAGGCCGGCGCGCTCCTGACCAAGCGCGACGAGAATTGCGCCCGTCAACGTCGCCAGATCGATCATGAAGGCGGGTTTGTACTTATCCTGGATGTACCAAAGCACGTCGGCGAGAACGAGCCGGCCTTCAGCGTCGGTGTTGATGACCTCGATCGTCTGGCCCGACATCGAGGTGAGGATGTCGCCCGGGCGGATCGCATTGCCGTCCGGCATGTTCTCGACAAGGCCGATCGCGCCGATCGCATTGACCTTGGCCTTGCGGCTCGCCAGGGCGTGCATCAGGCCGACGACGCAGGCCGCGCCCGCCATATCGCCCTTCATATCTTCCATGCCGGCGGCGGGCTTGATGGAAATGCCGCCGGTGTCGAAGCAGACGCCCTTGCCGATGAAGGCGACCGGCTTCGCCCCTTTCGCGCCGTTCCAGCGCATTACGACGAGGCGGCTCTCCCTCCGCGAACCCTGCCCGACGCCGAGCAGCGATCCCATGCCGAGCTTGGTCATGGCTTTTTCATCGAGCGTGTCGACTTGCATGCCGAGCTTTGCGAGAGCAGCGGCCCGTTTGGCGAATTCGTCGGGAAAAAGGACGTTCGCCGGCTCGTTGACGAGATTGCGGGCCAAGGCGACGCCTTCCGCGATCGCCTCGCGCGTTCGCCCGGCGCGCCGGGCCGCCGCGACGTCGGCGACGCCGATCGTCACCTTGCCAGGCTCGCCGCCGTTTTCTTCGTCGTCCTTCTTCTTGGTCTTGTATTTGTCGAACCGATAGGCCCGCAGCCTCAGGCCAAGCAGGAAATCGCCCGCCGCCTCGGCGCTCCATTCGCCTTCGGGCGGCGCGAAAGCGACGATCGCCTGGCGGTTCCCGCCGAGCTTGCCCATGACGAAGCCGCCGAGCGCGGCGAAATCCGTCTCCTTGGCCTCTTTGGCGCCGCCGACGCCGATCGCCAGCAACCGCGGCGAATCAAGCCCGCGCGGGGAAAGAATATCGAGCGCGCTCTGCGGCTTTCCCGAAAACCGCGCCGTCGCGGCGGCCCTCGCGAGAAGATCGGCGAGCGCGGGCGCAAGTTCGGCGACGGGCTTGGGGATCTTAAGATCAGCGCCGACGAAAATGACAAAGGTTGCGCCCTTCGGCGCCGCCAGCGGCGCGAAGTCGACTTTCACAGACTCGCTCATCGATTCCTCAGAAATGGCCGTGGAGGGCCGGGACGCGTCGCCCATCTGCGCCATTGCGGCGCGACAAATCAAGAGCTATGGCCGGCGCTGGCGACGTGTCGTGAAAAGGCCCCAAGGTGGCGCGAGACTTCACGTCTTCGAGCCTCGGCGGCCGGTTGGCGGCGTTTCGGCGGGGCAAGAGATCAGAGGCTTATGACGCGCATCGAGCGCTACATCTTTCGCACCGTCTCGCTGGCTTTCCTTGCCGGCCTGTTTGCATTGGCGGCGGTTGTTTGGGTCACCCAGGCGTTGCGCCAGTTCGACCTCCTGACAAGCAAGGGCCAGACCATCCTCGTCTTCCTGACGATGACCGGGCTGACGATCCCCTCGCTCATCGCCATCATCGCGCCGGTCGCACTTTTCGTCGGGGTGCTCTATTGCCTCAACAAGCTCAATGGCGACAGCGAGCTTGTCGTGATGAGCGCCGCGGGCGTCTCGCCTGCGCTGTTGTTGCGTCCCTTCGTCATCCTCAACGCCTTGGTCTTCGCGCTCGTCGCCTGGATGACGGTCGAAGTGATGCCGGCGAGCTTCGACGCCATCCAGGCCTTGACCGCGCGCATCCACGCCGATTTCATCACCAATTTCGCCCGGCCCGGCGCCTTCACTGAATTGGAGTCGGGATTCGTTTTCCACTATCGCGAGCGCGGCCCGGATGGGTCGCTGCATGGCGTCTTCATGCAGGACCGCCGCGATCCGGGCCATATCACCAGTTACATCGCCGAACGCGGACGAACGATCGAAAGGAACGGGTCGAACTATCTGGTGCTCGACGAAGGCAGCTATCAGCGGCCGGCCACCGGAGGCGACTCGGCGGTCGTCACCTTCAAGGACTACTCGATCGATTTGACCCAATTCTTGCGTCAGGAGGAGACGTCGCGCCGCCCACGGGAACGCTCAACAACCGAGCTGCTTTCGCCCAACCCCAAAGACGCCACGGCGACCCGCCTCCGGGGCCGCTTTCGCGCCGAGTTGATGGACCGGCTGACCGCCCCTCTCTACGCCTTTGTGGCGGGCCTGATCGGCTTTGCCGCGCTCGGCGAGGCGCGTACGACGCGCCAAGGCCGCGGCTACGCCATTGCGGCGGCCATTCTCGCCTTTTGCACGGTGCGCCTCCTCGGCATCGCCGCCAACAGCTTCGTCGCCTCCCGTCCGAGCGCCGAATATTTCGTCTGGGCGATCCCGCTTCTCACCTGTCTGGCCTCCCTCGACTCCATCTTTCACGGTCCGGCGGCGCGCCTCGCCGGCTGGCTCCCCCGCAACAGAGCGCCTGCCGCCCGGTTGATCGCGCCATGATCGGTTCAACCCTCGGGCGCTATATGGCGCTTCGCTTCGCCAAGACGGTGCTGGCGACATTCGCCGGCGTTTTCGCCCTCATCTTCACCATCGATCTCGTCGAGACTTTGCGGCGCACCGGCGATTCGCCGAGGGCGGACGGGATCTCCATGACTTTGCTGTCGCTCTTTCATACCCCGACGATCGCCGAGCAGGTCCTGCCCTTCGCCGTGCTTTTTGGCGCGATGATCGCCTTTCTCAACCTGTCGCGGCGTCTCGAACTGGTCGTGGCGCGCGCCGCGGGCGTTTCGGTGTGGCAATTTCTTACCCCCCCGATTGTCGTCGCGTTGCTGATCGGCGCCGTGTCGGTGACGCTTTACAACCCCGTTTCGGCCTATTTGAAACAGCGCGCCGATCGGATCGAGGCGAAAATCTTTGGCCAGGCGGGGCAGACAAGCAGCGCCATCGGCCTATGGATTCGCCAAAAAAGCGTTGACGGCCAGGCGATTATCCGCGCCGAGACGGCGACCGAGGGCGGCGGGGCGCTTTCCGGCGTCACCGTCTTCGGTTTCGACAGGACAGGGCGCTTCGAGGACCGGATCGACGCCGACAAGGCGTCCTTGAACCACGGCTTCTGGCTGTTGCAAAACGCCAAGATCGTAACGCCCGGCATCGAAACCCAATCGGTGGGGTCCTACCTGCTGGCGACGAATCTGACGCCTCGGGAGGTCTCGCAGTCCTTCACCGCGCCGGAATCCGTGCCGTTTTGGAGCTTGCCGACGCTGGTCGAACAGACGGAGCGGGCGGGCCTCGACGCGGCGGCATATCGCCTGCGTTATCAAGAGCTTTTGGCTCGACCATTGATGCTGGCCGCCATGGTTCTGGTCGCGGCTTCCTTTTCATTAAGATTCTTCAGAATGGGCGGCGTTGGGATCATGGTTTCCGGTGGCGTGGCCTCGGGCTTCGTGCTTTATGTTTGCACCAAGTTGGTCGGCGATCTCGGCGGGGCTGGTTTCATCAGCACCACCGTCGCCGGGTGGTCGCCTGCGGTCGTCGGGTGTCTGTGCGGAGTTTTGGCGCTTTTGCACCAGGAGGATGGTTGATGGGCCGACCCGCCTGCCCTCCTCAATGGGAGGGTCGTCGGCGCGTTAAAACGCCGAGCGGCGGAGCTTTGGCGCTCGTCCTTGCATCGTTCCTGGCCGCGCTGATGCTGCTGACGCCAGCCGTCCTTTCGCCGTCTTTCGCGCAAGTCGCGATCCCGCCAGCGAAGAGTTCCGGCGAGAAGAAGCCGGACAAGATGCTGGTCCAGGCGAACCAACTCGTGTTCGACCGGGACAAGAACACGATTTCGGCCGTCGGCGACGCGCAAATCTATTATCAGGGCCGCGTTCTCGAGGCTGATCGCGTCGTCTACGACCGCAACACCAAGCGCGTCTATGCCGAGGGTCACGCCAAATTCACCGACGAGCACGGCGACGTCACCTACGGCTCGCGCTTCGCCCTGACCGACAATTTCCGCGACGGCTTCATCGACAGCGTCCAGACCCTGACCAAGGAGAAGACGCGCTTTTCCGCGCCGCGGGTCGAGCGGTCGGATGGAACCGTCACCGTTTTCGAAAAAGGAACCTACACGGCTTGCGAGCCCTGCCAGGACCATCCGGAAAGACCGCCTTTGTGGCAGGTGCGCTCGGCGCGCATCATCCACAACAACGAGACCCATACCATCTACTATGAGGATTCCTGGCTGGAGCTCGCCGGGGTTCCAATCGCCTATGTTCCCTATTTTTCGGCGGCGGACCCGACGGTCACGCGGCAAAGCGGCTTTCTCGCGCCGCATTTCGTCAGCAATTCGCAATTGGGCTACGGGGCCGGCATCCCGTATTTCGTCGCTCTGGCGCCGAATTACGATCTGACCTTGGATCCGACGATTCTGAGCAAGCAGGGTTTTCTCGGCGACGTCGAATGGCGCCATCGGCTGGACAACGGTGCTTATACAATCCGCGCGAGCGGCATTTTCCAACAGGACCCCGGCGCTTTTCTGCCCGCCCCCTATGGCGCGAGCAACGAGCGATTCCGCGGCTCGGTGGAGACGGAGGGTAAGTTCTATATCAACGACAAATGGACTTACGGCTGGAACATCACCGCCCTCAGCGACCGTTACTTCTTCAACGATTACAAGATCAAATCCCAGGACATTACGTACTATCTGACCGACGTCGTCTCCTCGGTCTACCTTCGCGGCCAGGGCGACCGCGGCTTCTTCGACCTCACCGGCTATCATTTCGAGGGAATGTCGCAGAACGACTTTCAACCGCAGGACCCCTCGGTGGTCCCCGTCCTCGACTACAACAAGGCGATTGATCTGCCAGGGGCCAACACCGGCGGCTTTGGCGGTCAGGCGACGTTCGACGTCAACGTGACGTCGGTCACGCGGCAGGCGGCGTTCTATCAATCCACCGGCGCGCCGACGCTCGACAGGGCCTTCAACCTGTACAATGTTTGCGAAACCTCGACCGGCGCGCCGAACTACACGCCCGGTAATTGCATGCTGCGCGGCATCGCCGGCAATTACACCCGCGCCTCGTTTCAAGCCTCATGGCAGCGCAAGTTCACCGACCCGATCGGCGAAGTATGGACGCCCTTCGTCTTCGCTCGGCTCGACGGCGAAGAGACGGCGCTCAACACCAGCCAGACCTTCACCTTCGTCAATGGCGCGATCACCGATTCGATCAGCAACTCCATGCAGCCGGCGTTCTTCGCCGGGGAGTCGAGCGAGGTCGCGGCGCGCGCCATGCCGGGCGTCGGGATCGAGTATCGCTATCCCTGGCTCTCTTCGACGCCGATCGGCTCTCAGGTCATCGAACCCATCGCCCAGGTCATTGCCCGGCCCAACGAGATCAACCCGAAGCTTCAGCCCAATGAGGACGCCCAAAGCCTCGTCTTCGACGATACGAGCCTGTTCGAGTGGAACAAATATTCGGGCTACGACCGTATCGAGGGCGGCGGGCGCGTCAATTACGGCGGGCAATATACGATGAACTTCAACAACGGCGGACACGTCAATATCGTCGCCGGCGAATCGATTCAGATATTCGGCGTCAACTCCTTCGCCATCCCCGACGCCGCCAATACCGGATTGGAATCCGGTCTCGACAAGAAATATTCGGATTTCGTCGCGCGGCAGACGTTCGCGCCGTTCTCGGCCGTCGCCTTCTCGACCAAGGAGCAATTCGACAGCGACACCTTCGCGATGAAGCGCTTCGACTTTATCTCCAGCGCGACCTACGGCCCCTTGACGGCCAACGTCGATTTTGGGCGCTACAGCGCCCAGCCGGAGCTCGGCTGGCTCTTTCCGCGCGAAGGTTTGCTCACCAGCGCCAAATATAAGTTCGCCGACCATTGGTCGGTCAACGGCACGGTGGTGTTCGACATGTCGCGTCATCTCTATGACGTACCGGGTCAAACGACGCCGGTGTTCTACGCGCCGAGCTATGGATTCGGCTTCGGCTATACCGACGAATGCACCACCGTCAATGTGAGCTATACCTCAACGCTGACGGACCCGATCGCTTCGACGCCGTCGCTTCACGATCAGACC
>DASZFX010000450.1:0-1886 GCA_035939375.1 Roseiarcus sp. | reverse complement strand
CCAATGCCCCGAATGGTCCTGGCCGACGACAAAATGCAGCGGGTCCACGCTTGCGTCGGGATCCTCCGCTTCGCTCGTTTCTGTCAATTCCTGCGCCATGGCGCGAACTCCTTAGATCATGCGCGTCGCTCCGCGCTGCTCGGCTCGGCGCTGAACGCCGAGCTCGCATGGATTCTGGCGCCGCCGCGCATAAAAAATCAGTCCGTTTTTCGCACCCGCCACGTAAGCCCTTCATAAGGGCGGACCGTCCGATTTCGCGCCGAAACGCGCCCGTTAAGGTTCGTCCTACGCATCGCCGAAGCAAAAAATGGTCCACACGCTTCAAATCGCGCCTTTCTTGCCTTAAGGGACGGGACAGGCCGCGAAAGAGGGCCGGGAAAGAGGCAAAAGTGAACGATTCCGCATCCCTGGAGACCGTTTTGGGCGTCGCGATCCATGCCGAGAAGGGCGCGCGCTATGAAGAAATCCTCACCCCCGCCGCCCTCGCCTTTCTCGCGGACCTGCATCGCAGCTTTGATGAGCGCCGGCGCGCTTTGCTGGCCCGCCGCGCCGACCGCCAGAAACTCTTCGACGCCGGCGAGACGCCCGACTTTCTTGCCGAGACCCGAGCGATCCGCGACAGCGACTGGCAAGTCGCCCCCATCCCCGCCGATCTGCTCGACCGGCGCGTCGAGATCACCGGCCCGGTCGATCGCAAGATGATCGTCAATGCGCTGAATTCGGGCGCGAAAGTCTTCATGGCCGATTTCGAGGATGCGACCTCGCCTTTCTTCGCAAATCTGATCGAAGGCCAGATCAATCTGAAGGATCGTTGGCGAGGGAAGATCGATTTTACCGATCCCAAGAGCGGCAAGGCGTACAAGCTCGCCGCCAAGCCGGCTGTCCTGATGGTGCGCCCGCGCGGCTGGCACCTGCCGGAGCGTCATGTGACCGTCGACGGCGAAGCGATGGCCGGCGCGCTGTTCGACTTCGGCCTCTATGTCTTCCACAACGCCAAAGCGCAGATGGCGCAGGGCGCAACGCCCGCTTTCTACCTGCCGAAGATCGAGAGCCATCTCGAGGCGCGGCTGTGGAACGACGTTTTTGTCTTCGCCGAAGAGCGTCTCGCCATCCCTCGAGGTACGTTGAAGGCGACCGTCCTCATCGAGACGCTGCCCGCCGCATTCGAGATGGACGAGATCCTCTATGAACTGCGCGACCATATGGCGGGCTTAAATTGCGGCCGCTGGGATTATATTTTCTCCTTCATCAAACGCCTCGGCAAAAGCCGGCGGTTCCTGACGCCCGACCGTTCGGCGATGGTGATGGGAAAGGCGTTTCTCGGCTCCTATTCTCTCCTGCTGATCAAGACCTGCCATCGCCGCGGCGCATTTGCCATGGGCGGCATGGCGGCCCAGATCCCGGTCAAGGGCGACGCCAACGCGAACGAGGCCGCCTTCGCCAAAGTGCGCGCCGACAAGGAGCGCGAGGCGACCAACGGGCATGACGGCACCTGGGTCGCCCATCCCGACCTCGTGCCCGTTGCGATGCAAGTCTTCGATCGCGTCATGCCGGGCGCGAACCAGCTTGATCGCAAACGCGAAGACGTCGTCGTTTCGCGCGAGGACCTGCTTCAGGTCCACGAAGGCCAGCGTACAGAGGCGGGCCTGCGCGGGAACATACGCGTCGGCGTGCAATATATCGAAGCCTGGCTGAGCGGCCGCGGCGCCGTGCCGCTCTACAATCTGATGGAGGACGCGGCGACGGCGGAAATCTCGCGCGCACAAATTTGGCAATGGTTGAAACTCGGCGCAGCGCTGGATGATGGCCGCAAAGTGACGCCCGATCTTTTCAGCACGGCTCTCGCCGATGAGATGAACAAACTCCGCGCCGCCTTCACCCCGGCG
>DASZFX010000449.1:0-4812 GCA_035939375.1 Roseiarcus sp. | reverse complement strand
CATCGCGTCCGCCTTGATCAACTCGACCATTTCGTTTCGCCTTCTTGATGGTCACACGCTGTCGGGGTCGTACCGTAGTTCGGTTCGATGACGATTTCGTCCGCCCGCTCAAAACTCTTTCCAATTGTCGCCGGCGGCGGCGCGACCGGCGACCGCCTTGAGCGGACGCTCCGGTTGCGGCTCTGCTTGCTTGCGCGAATTGGAGCGCCCGGCGCCTTTCGGCTTGTCCTGCGACGGCACGGCGTGCGGAGCGACCTTGCGCAATTCGCGACGCATCGCGATATCGTCCTTGGCGGCGCCGACCTGAAACTGCCCGACCAGATCCGAAAGCCGCCCGGTCTCTTCCGACAAGGAATGGCTTGCCGCCGTCGTCTCCTCGACCATCGCCGCATTCTGCTGCGTCACCTGGTCCATCTGGTTGATCGCCGTATTGACCTGTTGGAGCCCGGTCGCCTGTTCCTGGGCGCCGGAGGCGATGTCGACGATGATGCCGTTGATGTCCGCCACCTGGGTCATGATCCGTTCAAGCGACTTGCCGGTCTCGGCAACCAGTTTCACGCCGCCGTCCACTTGCGCAGCCGAACTTGAAATCAGCCCCTTGATCTCCTTCGCCGCTTCCGCCGAACGCTGGGCCAGCGCCCTCACTTCTGAAGCGACCACGGCAAATCCGCGGCCCGCGTCGCCGGCGCGCGCGGCCTCGACGCCGGCATTGAGCGCCAGAAGATTGGTCTGGAACGCGATCTCGTCGATGACGCCGATGATCTGACCGATCTGCTGCGCCGACTTCGCGATGGCGTCCATCGCCTCGACGGCCTGGCGCACAACGAGCGCGCTCTTCTTGGCGTCTTCGTCGGCCGCCGCCGCCACCTGACGGGCATGCGCGGCGCCTTCCGCGGACTTCTTCACGGCAGCGGTTATTTGGTCGAGCGCAGCGGCGGTCTCCTCCAGGCTCGCAGCCTGCTGTTCCGTGCGGCGCGAAAGGTCGTCCGAGGCGGTGGCGATTTCTTGCGTGCCCGATCCGATCGTGCTGGTGCTCGCGGCGATGAGCAACATCGCCGATTTCAGCTTTTCGAGGGAGAGGTTGAAGTCGACGCGCAGCTTCTCGAATGACGCATGGAACGCGTGATCGATTCGGTGTTCGAGATCTTGATCGGCCAATCGCGCCAGACCCATGCCGATCTCGTTGACGGCGCTGACGCGCTCGGTGACGTCCGTGGCGAATTTCACCACCTTCATCACTCTGTTGCTCATATCCAAGATGGGATTGTAAGAGGCCTGAATCCATACCTCCTTGCCGCCTTTGCCGAAGCGCTTGAATTCGGCCGCGATGAATTCGCCGGCGTTCAGCTTCTTCCAGAACTGGCTGTACTCCGCCGATTGCGCATAGGCCGGATCGACGAACATGCGATGATGACGGCCTTTGATCTCTTCGAGACGATAGCCGAGCGTCGCCAGGAAGTTCTCGTTGGCGGTGATGATCTCGCCGCCGGGCGTGAATTCGATGATGGCTTGCACTCGCGATAGGGCGTTGAGCTTGCCCTCGAACTCCGCGTTCTTGAGTTTTACGGCCGTTATATCCGTCGCCGCCTTGACGACTCTGACGACCGCGCCTCTCGAATTGAGCACGGGATTGTAGGAGGCCTGAATCCAGACCTCTCTGCCGCCCTTTCCGAGCCGCTTGTATTCGCGGGCGTCAAATTCGCCTCGGGCAAGCTTGGCCCAGAACTCTCGGTATTCCGGACTGCGCGCATAGTCGGGCTCGACGAACATGCTGTGGTGTTGACCCTTGATCTCCGCAAGATCGTAGCCCATGGCTTTGCAGAAATTATCGTTCGCGGTGAGAATTTTGCCGCTTGGCTCGAATTCGATGATCGCCAACGAACGGCCCAGCGCCCCAAGCACCGCTTTGGAATCTGAACCGGAAACGTCAAACCCGAGCATTATCATCCCCCGTTAAATGCGCCGATCCCCCAGGAACATCGTCTTCGCTTGAGGGATATAATTGTTGCGTCATAGCAATTGCTTACAGTGTCGCCGTGGAGCCGTTGGCGCGCGTCAAAGCAGCGCGTTGGGTTCCCCCATAGTTGGTTGAGCCGCCACGGCGGTCGATGGAGGTCCAATGTGATTTTCATCGATGACCAAATTCTTGATGGATATGCTCTGTACGTAGGGAAAGATGTAGAACCTGATAGGTTGTTGTACTACAAAGCACTTTGCCCGCAGATTTCCTGCGTCGGTTGGGCGCAAGGCGGCGCCGCCAGATGCCCGCTTTAGCCGCGGCTCAGAATTCGCACGCCTGATGATGCATTTCTGCGAGGACTCTTAGCCGGCGATTCGCCCACCGGTCGTCGCCGGGATTTTGTCGGCAGGGAAGGCGGTCCGCCGATCGACGACCTCGGTCAAAGGCCCCCCCGGCGAAGACTATCGACCACGTCCAGTGGCGGCGCGACAGGCATTGCCGGCGAGGCCGCGACCGTCACTGTCGCTACCGCAATTGGTGAGATTGCGCATTCGCTCTGCGCCCGATTCTACGCAAATGGGGAAGCGGTCGAGCCCGGGCTTGGCCGACCACGTGACGACGGGTCGCGCAGGCGGGAGCAGCAATTTATGGAGAACCGCCGTCAGCCTGCATGACGGGCGCGCGCCGGCGCCCGCTCGCGGTTATCGCCATACCGTAATCGATTTTCGAAGACATCCCGATGAGGGCATTCAGAAAGGGCATTCAGATGCTCACGTTCCTTGCCGGCGCATTGGTGGGACTTTTGCTCAGCGGCGCTCTATCGCGGGCGCTGCGGGCCGAGGGGCTGATTTAGGCCTCGCCGCTCGAACACGGTCCCGCAACACCCGTCGCGGGCGCGCGCCCGGCCCGCAGCCCGCTTGATTGGCGCAATGCCGCCAAGGTCAACGCCGCCCCTTGGCCTTTCCGTTCGGCGCGATTGGGTAGGCGCGACGCGCCGCTCAGCTGGGCTTGATGATTTTCAACTCGGACGCCGAGCGCTCGCTCAAGGCCGCTTCGATCATTGTTTGTAGGGCGGCGCCTGCAAACGGCTTCTCCAGGAACCGCAGAGGCGCCTTCGCGCCGGCCGTGCGTTGGGCGGGGCCCGGATCGCCCGACGCCACGATGATTTGGACGCCAGGGCGGTGCGCCTGAATCCATTCGACGAGCGCAAGCCCGCCCATTTGGCCGGGCAGGCGAATATCAACGACCGCGACGTCGACGGTGCTGGTGTTCAGCGCGTCCAAAGCCGAGGAAGCGTTGGCGGCCTCGATGACCGCATGGCCGGCTTCGCTCAGGTAGTCTGCGACAGCCGCGCGAATGAGAAATTCGTCTTCAACAACCAGGACAGAGCCCCGCATTATCCGGCTCCCCCAACCCTACGCCGCAAGCACAACCAACGCCCTCTGAGGGGCAGCGCCGAGAATTAAGCTTTGCATGTTTCACGCGTGTGACCAATTTAATTCGTCACTGGTAGGCTGGGCGGATGCGAGGGCCGCGACAGGCTGTGCAGCCGACATGCCGGTCGCGCGGAGAAGCCGCCGGGAAAGCTCGGCGCCCTCGTCGTCGACCGCCGCTGGCGCCGCGCTCCACTTCGACATGCGCCGGCCAATTTCGAGGGCGGCCGGACTAGGCGGAACTCCTCGGCAGCCCAATCGGAATGGTCGATGCTTGGCCAATCCCGACCGCGCCCTCAGCGCATCCCTCCCAAGCAGCGGAAGTTTTTCGCGCCCGAGGCGCCGTTCTCGCGGACAGCGCATCGCCGACTGGAGACGGCGATATCGCCTCGCCCGTCATTCAACCGGCGGCAATTATTGCTCGAAGGTGCGGACGCCCATGGCGAGGGAATCGGTGCGGATCATATTTCCCTTCTTGCCATCGCGAGTGACGAAGACGTCCCAGTGCGCAGCGCCGCCAGGCTGGCCTTCGAAAATCATTGTTCCAGTGCAGTCGGCGTCCAAAGTGTAGGCGCCCTGCGGGATTTCGCGTTGGGCGACGTTATCGCGCAATGAGGTTTGCCTGCCTGAAACCTTACCGGCGCCGTCGAAATCGAACACGCCATAATGCAGGTTCGCGCCATGGCCGCTGAATGCATAGCGCCCTTGGAGCTTTGCAACGGAGCATTACTGTTGTGCGCCGTACGCCACCGGCGAGTAGTGGGAAAAATACCCAAAGGGCAGGCTTGCCGCGATGGCGCCGCTTGCGAGGACTAAGATTCTTGGGAAATTCATTGCGCATTTCTCCCTTCGGTCGAGCGATCGAGGATCGTCTTACGAATAGGGCCGCAAAGAGGAGCGCCTGTGACGGGCCGGCGGCGCATATGAAGCGCAGAGCGAAAGCGCCTTAGAGCCTTGCCGCTTGCGTCGGGCGGCTGACGAGGGGCTGAGGCGGGGAGGGCGCTACGCGCGAAGGCGTCGCCGAATAAACGAGCTCGCCGCGTGTTACTTGGCGATAGCCAGCGGGTTTGGCGCGCCGCGCGCCAAGCGGCCCCGTCGGCAAGGCGGCTCAATCGACGTGAGCAAGGGAGTTAGCTTGTGCTGCGCAAAACTCTACTTCTGGGCGCCGTCGCAAGCCTTCTGCTGCTCACGCAACCATCATACGCGGGTATGGGGCCCTCTAGCGCAGGTCCAGGTCACAGCGCCGATGTGGCCGAACCAATGAGACGCACCGCCGCCGCCTATGCAGCCGAGCGCGCCCATTCCTGCAGGACGCCGACGGGCGCCCGCTTGTCGACGACCGACACCTTTGGTCTTGTGTTGCTGGAAGCCAGCGCGGCCGGGCTCCGCATCGCGGCCGTTCCCGCGCCGGGGCCATCC